>CAYWJH010000024.1:15814-37120 GCA_964458555.1 uncultured Spirochaetaceae bacterium
CCGCGGACCGCGCCCGGTCGCTCGGCCGCCTTGGCGCCGGCCCACCTTTCGCGCCATACTCAACGACATGACCAGGCTGCTCTACTACGAAGACCCGGAGCTCTGCGAGTTCGAGGCGACGCTGGTCGAGCGCCGCGACCGCGACGGACGCCCGGAGGTCCGACTCGACCGGACGGCGTTCTACCCGGAGGGCGGCGGACAGCCCGCCGACCGCGGCGAGCTCGCCGGCGTCGACGTCGTCCACGTCCGCAAGGAGGACGGCGAGGTCTACCACGTGCTCGGTGCGCGGCTGGACGCCGAGCCGGGGGCGACCGTGCCCGCCCGCGTGGACGCGCAGCACCGTCGCGATTATCGCCAGCAACACACCGGCCAGCACATCCTGTCCGCCGCGCTCGTACGCGTAGGCGGGTACGCGACGGTGAGCGTGCACCAGGGAAGCGACGTCACGACGATCGAGGTCGACGCGGAGGAAATCCCGCCGGCGGACCTCGAAGCCGTGGAGCGGCTTGCGAACGAGGCGATCGAGGCCGATTTCTCCGTGAGCGACGAGTGGGTTTCGCAGGAAGACATCACCCGCTTCCCGCTCCGTCGACCGCCCAAGGTCTCCGGCAGTATCCGGGTCGTCCAGGTGGGCGACTTCGACTGCGTCGCCTGCGGCGGCGTCCACACGGCCCGCACGGGCGAGATCCGGCTCGTCCACGCGGTTGGTGTGGAGACGATCCGAGGACACGCGCGCATCGCGTGGAAGATCGGCGACCGTGCGCTCGCGCATTACCGGCGCACGAGCGACATCGCGAGCCGGCTCGGCTCCATGCTCAGCGCGCAGCCGAACGAGATCGTCGAACGGGTCGAAAAGCAGGAAGCCAGGATCCGGGAGGCCGATCTGGAGAACCGCCGGCTGCACGGGCGGCTCCACGAGCTCGTCGCGAAGAGCCTGCTGACCGACGCCGAGCCCGAGCACGGCCGACGAATCGTCACCGCGGGGTTCGACGGCGAGTCGAGCGGCTTCCTCCGCGGCGTCACGGAGCAGCTGGTCTCCACCACCGGCGTAGGGTCGTGCCTTGTGAACCGCGACGGCGATCGCCTGCACTGGACGATCGGGTTGGCGCCGGGCAGCGGCCTCGCCTTCGACACCGTACGCGACGAGCTCCTGCCGCTCGTCGACGGCAAGGGCGGCGGCAAGCCGCCCATCTGGCAGGGCATCGGCACCCGGGCCGAAGGCGCGCAGGCGTTCCTCGCCGCGTTCCGGCGGCTCGCCGAGCGCGCCCGGTCGGCTTCCCGGCGGTAGCGCCCGGGCGCGAAGCGCTTCAGAGAAGTTCGGCCGCGAGTTCGGCGAGCTCGCTACGCTCGGACTTGTCCAGGATGACGTGGCCGAAGACCTCCTGGCCCTTGAACGCCTCTACGAGGAAGCTCAGCCCGTTCGAGCTCGCGTCCAGGTACGGACTGTCGATCTGGTAGGGGTCGCCGGTGAGCACGACCTTGCTCGCCTCCCCGGCGCGGCTGACGATCGTCTTGACCTCGTGCGGGGAGAGGTTCTGCGCCTCGTCGATAATGATGAACTGACCCGGCAGCGATCGGCCCCTGATGTAGGAGAGCGCCTCGAGCTCGATCACCCTGTTGTTGATCAGCTGCTCGGCGCTCTTGATGTTCTGTCGCTTGTAGACGCTCAGGATGTACTCGAGGTTGTCGAAGAGCGGCTGCATCCAGTGCGAGAGCTTCTCGTTCTTCTGGCCGGGCAGGTAGCCGATGTCCTTGCCCATGGGGATGACGGGCCGGCTCACGAGCACCCGGTTGTAGGTCCGGTCTTCGAGCGTCATCTTGAGGCCGGCGGCGATCGCGAGCAGGGTCTTCCCGGTTCCCGCCTTGCCGACCATCGTCACGAGGTTCACCGACTCGTCCATGAGCAGGTCGAACGCCATGCGCTGCTGGTCGTTCAGCGGACGTACGCCGGCTACCGACGGCATGCGATGGTCTACATACTCGAGGCGGCCCGACTCGTGGTGGTAGCGGCTGAGCACGGCCTCGTCGTGAACCCGGTCGTGGAGGATCAGGTAGTGGTTCGGCGGGTACGTATCGGGCCAGTCGAGCCGCTTCTGCGACTGCAGGTCGGCGACGGTGTCCGCGGTCGCGTCGAGCTCCGTGAAGCCGGCGTAGAGCTTGTCGATGTTGACCTTCTGTTTTTCGTAGTCGACCGCCTTGATCCCCAGCGCGGTCGCCTTGACGCGCGCGTTGATGTCCTTGGAGACGAAGAAGACCATCTGGCCCCGCTGCACGAGATCGTACGCGGTGAGGATGATCTTGTTGTCCGCCTTGTCGCTCAGCATGTCGGCGGGGAGCTCGGTCTCGTGCCTCAGCACGACGCGGAGCACCGAGCCGTTTTCCATCTTCACGCCCTCGCTCAGGCTTCCCTTGCGCCCGAGCTGATCGAGGAAACGGATCGCGTGCCGGGCGTTCCGGCCGCGCTCGTCGCTGTAGGTCTTGAGCTTGTCGAGCTCCTCGAGGACCCAGAGCGGGACGACGACCTCGTTGTCGCGAAAGCTCAGCACGCAGTCCGGCTTGTGGATGAACACATTGGTGTCGATAACGAACGTCTTCATGGCGGGGCCCCTCACCTGCGCGCAGTATACCGCACGACGTCGCTCGGGTCAGCCGCGCCCCGAATGCGCCGGTCGCGGACACGACCGATTCGGCTTGATCGGCCGGCAGCCGCGGCGTAGATTCTCATTCGATGATCACCGCGGAAACGGTTCGGCGACTCGCCGACGAGCTGTACGACGACACGGTCCGGGTCAGGCGGACGATCCACCGCACGCCCGAGCTCTCGTTCGACGAGGAACGTACCGCGGCGTTCGTCGCCAACGAGCTGTCGCAGGCCGGCATCCCGTACACCCCCGCGGTCGGCGGTCACGGCGTGATCGCGACGATCGCCGGAGACGCCGCTGCCGACCGTGGAGAGGCACCGGTCGTCGCGCTGCGCGCCGACATGGACGCGCTGCCCATAGGCGAGGAGAACGGCCACGGGTTTTGCTCGACGGTGGACGGTGTGATGCACGCGTGCGGTCACGACGGACACACCGCCTCGCTCCTGACCGCGGGCCGAATTCTCGCCCGCCTCCGCGATACGCTGTCGGGTACCGTCAGGCTCATCTTCCAGCCGGCAGAGGAACGCGCACCCGGCGGCGCGCAGGCGATGATCGGCGACGGCGCGCTCGAGTCACCGCGGGTCCGCTCGGTCTTCGGTCAGCACGTGAACCCCGATCTCCCGGTCGGAACCGTCGGCTTCAACCCGGGACTCTTCATGGCGAGCACCGACGACGTCGTCATCACCGTCCGCGGACGGGGCGGCCACGCGGCGAAGCCGCACGACGCCGTCGACCCGATCGCCATCGCTTCGCAGCTCATCGTCACGCTCCAGCAGGTCGTCAGCCGCTCGGCGAACCCGATCACGCCGAGCGTCCTCACCTTCGGGCGCTTCGTCGCGGAAGGCGCGATCAACGTCATCCCCGACGCGGCCGAGCTCGCCGGCACCTTCCGCACGGTCGACGAGCGGTGGCGCGAGGAGGCGCTCGGGCAGATCGAGGCGATTTCGCGCGATCTCGTCGCGTCGCTCGGCGGAACCGCACAGGTAGAGATCCGCCGTGGGTATCCCCCGGTCGTCAACGACGCCGGCGCGACGGCGCTCGCGCGCGAGCGCGCCGTGGAGTACCTCGGGGAAGACCGGGTCGTCGACCTGCCGCCGGCCATGTGGGCCGAAGACTTCGCCTACTTCGCAAAGGAGCGCCCCGCGTGCTTCTACAACCTGGGCGTACGCAACGAGAAACGCGGCATCGTCCACCCCGTGCACTCGTCGCGTTTCGACCTCGACGAGGAGGCGCTGCGCGTGGGGGGCGGGCTCATGGCGTGGATCGCCCTCGGCGCGCTCGAACGCGCTCTCTGAGCGGGCCCGGCGCGGCCGGGACGGCGCCGGGCGAGTTGATTCCGTGCCGTGGTTTGCATATCCTAGCTCTTCCATGGCCGAACCCTCCGGAACCCCTCTGATCATCCAGAGCGACGCAAGCCTCCTCGCCGACGTCCACGACCCGGGCTTCGAAGAGGCGCGGGCAGAGCTCTCCGCCTTCGCAGAGCTCGAGAAGAGCCCCGAGCACATGCACACGTACCGCCTCACGCCGCTGTCGCTCTGGAACGCGGCGTCGGCCGGTCTGGATGCGGACCAGATCCTCGGTGCGCTCGACACCTACGGCCGGTTCCCGGTTCCCGACAACGTGCGCTTCTTCATCGAGGATACGATCTCGCGCTACGGCAAGCTACGCCTGCTCGAGACCGACCGGGAGCGACAGCTCTTCCTCGACGTCCCCGACGGCGCGATCCGTCAGGAGCTGATGACCAACAAGCGCGTGAGCAAGTACCTCACGCCGTGGGATCAGGACGAACGATCGGGCTTCCTCATCGAGCTCTACGACCGCGGCACCATCAAGCAGGAGCTCATCCACGTCGGGTATCCCGTCAAGGACGAGGCGCCGCTCGTCGAGGGCGACCCGCTCTCCGTGCCGCTGCGAGAGACGAGCACCGGCGGGTCCCCCTTTGTCGTGCGGGACTACCAGGTCGAGGCGGCGCGTGCCTTCTACGGTACCGGCCGACCGGGTACCGGGTTCGGCACGGTCGTCCTGCCGTGCGGTGCGGGAAAGACGATCGTGGGCATGAAGGTCATGGAGATCGTGGGCTCGAACACGCTGATTCTCACGACGAACGTCGCAGCGGTGCACCAGTGGATCGACGAGCTGCTCGACAAGACCGACCTCACCGAGGACGACATCGGCGAGTACTCCGGCGACAGGAAGCTCATCCGCCCGGTCACGATCGCGACCTATCAGATCCTCACCTGGCGGAAGAACAAGGAGGAGGAGTTTCCGCACTTCCGGATCTTCGGCGAGCGCAACTGGGGCCTCATCATCTACGACGAGGTTCACCTGCTGCCCGCGCCCGTGTTCCGGGTGACCGCGGAGATCCAGGCGGTCCGCCGCCTGGGACTCACGGCGACGCTGATCCGCGAAGACGGGCGCGAATCGGACGTCTTCAGCCTCGTCGGACCCAAACGGTACGACGTACCCTGGAAGGAGCTCGAGCAGAAGGGCTGGATCGCGGAGGCCAATTGCTACGAGATCCGCATCGACCTCCCGGACAGCCTCAAGATCGAGTACGCGACGGCGGACAAGCGCGGCAAGTTCCGCGTCGCGAGCGAGAATCCACGCAAGATCGACATAGCGCGGCAGATTATCGCGAATCACCGCGAAGACTCGATCATGGTGATCGGCCAGTACATCAGCCAGCTCAAGGAGCTCGCGAAGGCGCTCGACGCGCCCATCATTACCGGCAAGACCCCCAACCAGGAGCGCGAGCGCATCTACGAGGCGTTCCGCAGCGGCCAGGTCCAGGTCATCGTGGTGAGCAAGGTGGCCAACTTCGCGATCGACCTGCCCGACGCGTCGGTGGCGATCCAGGTGTCGGGCACCTTCGGCTCGAGGCAGGAGGAGGCGCAGCGGCTCGGGCGCATCCTGCGGCCGAAGCAGAAGAACTCGTACTTCTACTCCATCATCTCGCGCTACACGACCGAAGAGACCTTCGGGGCTAACCGTCAGAAGTTCCTGACGGAGCAGGGTTACAAGTACCATATTGAAATCTGGGACTCGAATGGCTGACTTCAAGAGCGCGCTTCTGACCCTTGGAGACGAGGCGTTCTTCGGGCTCGTCCGGAACTACCTGGGACCGATCCGAACCCCGTTCAACAAGCACGACCTGATCAAGCGGCTCGAGTCGTTCCTCAGGCGGCCGGAGATCCAGGAGCGCATCGTCGGCCTCATCGACGACGAGGACGCGCAGCTTCTGAGCGCGGTCTGGATGCTCGGCGAGCCGGACTTCGACGAGCTCTACCTCCTGTTCGCCGGCGAACGCAGCTACCTGGATCTTCACCAGCGCCTGGTCAACCTCGAAGACCGTCTGCTCGTCTATCGCGACCACGACCGGCTGCTCATCAACCCGATCCTCCAGGGACTTCTCGAGGAACGGGTGCTGCGCGCCGAGCTGCTGTTCGCCTCGCGTCCGCTCCGCAGCGACGACCCGCACGCGCCGCCGCCCTGGGTCACCGACACCCTCCTCGTCTCGCTCTACGCGTACGCCCACGAGCATCCCGAGCTCTTCCGCGCCGATCACAGCCTGCGCAAACGCGCGCGCACCGATCTCGCCGAGCGGCTCCCACCGCTGGCCGAACCAGTCGCCTCGGGTCCGCTCGCGGGAGACGACGACACCGACGGCGCGCACGCGCCTGTCGACGTGCACCGCGCGACGATTCTCGTGGACGCGCTCGTACGCGCCGGCGCGCTCACCGACCACGACGGCATCGACGTGGTACCGGACGCCTGGCAACGTCTCGCTTCGCTCACCCCCCGCGCACGACTCGCCGAGCTCGCCGCGTCCGCCGCGTCGACCGCGCTTGCGGCGGCGATCGAGGCGATCCTGACGACCTTACCGCGCGATCGCGCGATGAGCGCCCGGTCGATCGAGCGTCTCATGCTCGTCCTCGCGCCCGATCAGTCGGCGGAGACCTGCCGGCGGGCACGCGAGGCGATGACGTTGATGGGCATGCTCACGCGCTTCAAGGACGGCTACGTCGCGGTCGGCACCGTCCCGGATGCCGACGACGAGCGCAAGCCGCTGGTGGTACAGCCAAACTTTGACGTTACGATGCCGGAGGAGTTCACCTTCGAGGACGGCTTGTTCGTCGCGCGCATCGCCGAGCTCAGACGACACGACCGGTACCCGCACCTGGAGCTGACCAAGGAACGTCTCGCGTCCGCTCTGCGCGAGGGGGAGGAGTTCGAGTCCATCGTGGAGCGTCTCCAGGAGCTCGCCGGGCAGGCGGTCCCGCAGAACGTCATCGTGACGATGCGCGGCTGGGCGAGCGAGCACGAGAGCATCCGGCTCTTTCGCGGAGTCGTGCTGACGGTCGAAGAGGCGCGGCGGTACGCGGTCGAACACGCGGAGGCCGTGCGCTCGCTCCTCAGGCGGGAGCTTGCTCCCGGGGTATATCTCGTCGACGAGCACGACGTACGGGAGCTCCAGGCTGCCCTCGAGGAGGCCGGCATAGAGCTGGTTCCGGAGGTCGCCACCGTGCGGACTCGAGAGGACGCGCCGGCGGGTCGGAAGGCCGCGGCCGCAGGGATCGATCGCTCGCGGCTCGAATCCATTGGGCGGGTCCTCAGCTCCCCTCAGAAGCAGCCCGCGGCGGCTGCGCCGGCGAAGGAGTGGGTCGCAGAGGTGAACGACCGTCTCGAGAGCTCCTCTCTGTCCTCCGAGCAGCGCGAAGAGCTCGCGACCCGCGTCCGCCAGAAGCTCATCGTGAGCGCCGACCAGGTCCAGGCCGGATCGGTAAAGACCGAGAAGACCGAGGCGCGAGGTCTCGACTACGTGGGCAAGGTCCGGATCATCGAGCAGGCGGTCCGCGGCGGTTCGTCGCTCCTCGAGATCATCGAGCGGACCGGGGACGGGGCGCCGCGGCGCCGACTCGTCGAGCCGACCGAGATGCAGAAGCACGACGGGGAGCTGATCCTCACAGGCGAAGAGCTGCCGGACCGCTCGCCGGTAGAGCTGCTCGTACGAAAGCTCGGACTCGTCCGTCGGGTTCGCACCGGCCTCGTCAAGCGTCGGCCGAATCGGCGGTAGCGAGCACCCGGTAGAGCTCGTACTGCGCAGCGGCCTGCGCGGCGAACATCCGGTCGCCGGTGACCACGCGGCACCCGGCGGCCGCCGCCCGCTCGATGAGCGGTGTCTCGGGCGGCGTGTAGACGATATCGTAGGCGATCTCGTGGCCGGCAAATCGGTACCACGGCGCCGGATCGCCCTCCCGGTGCATTCCCAGACTCGTCGTGTTTACCACGATGTCCACCGCCGGGACGTGGCCCGGTGTCGCGTCGGTCCCGGCTTCGAGCACGGAGAGCGACCGCGCGCCGGTGATCGCGCTCAGCTCGCGTACCAGCGCCTCTGCCCGAGCGGCGGTCCGGTTCCAGACCACGACGTTCGCGTCGCGGGAGGCGAGCGCGTACACGACCGCGCGCGCCGCGCCCCCGGCTCCCAGCACGAGAACCCGTACCCCCGACAGCGGCGCTTCGACGACCTCGTCCAGCGGCGCGAGAAAGCCGATCACGTCGGTGTTGACGCCTCGCCACCCTGCCGGGACGCGAAGAACCGTATTGCACGCGTCGGCGGCGCGCACGTCGTCACCGACCTCGCCGAGGTAGGACATCACGGTTCGCTTATGCGGTATCGTCACCGAGAAGCCGAGCAACGGCAGCCGGTCGGCGAGCGCGAAGAACGCGTCTACGTCGTCCACGAGCACCGGGACGTAGCACGCGTCGATTGACTCCTCTGCGAACCGGCCGTTGTGGTACGCAGGGCTCTTCGAGTGGCCAATGGGGTTTCCCACCACGGCGAACAGGCGCGTCGAGTCGGTATGGTCGGCGACCCGGTACGACTCGGCGAGCACCTGAGGCGACGCGTGCCCGGGCGCCGCGCGCTCGCCGGGGACGGATGCAAACGTCAACAGGTTGCCGAACCGGCGGACGAGCACGCGCGTGAGAAACCCGTACTCGCCCATGCCGATGAGGATTCGCGGTGCATCGCCGAGCTCCTGCGCGGTCTCGAGCAGTCGGACCACCTCGCCGATCGAGCGCGGGGTCACGGCGCACTTGGGTATCTCGCCCGGGCTCCGAGCGAGCGAGGTCAGGAGAACCGTGAGGTTCGCGGGCACGCCGGTGAAGTCGTGGAAGGACCGGATGACCGTCACGCCGGCCTCGTGCGCCTCGGCGACGAGAGCCTGATGAGGCTGATCGTCGGGGAGATCGGATTCGAGGTCGATGTAGTCGAACCCGCCGACAACCGCCTCGCGGAGGACGGCGAGTCGGCGCGGCTCGTCGCAGACCGCGCGACCACCGTCTGCGGCGCGCCGGAACGTACAGACGAGCATCCCCTTACCGCCGGCCGCCCGCAGGAGCGACGGCAGCTCGCCCACGCGGCTCCACTCCCGCTCGTCGAGCAGGTCGACGCGGAGCTCCACACCGTCGATCCACGCGCGCTGCGACTCGACCTGGGCGAGGACCGCGTCTACCGTATCTGCGGTGGTGGTGAGGACGATCATCGCCGTCGCGCGGCCGCGGCCGAGCCGCCGACGCTTCCGTACGCGGTGTCCAGTCCCTTTTCGGCAAACCCGTGCTCGAGCAGCGTCGCGAAGTCCTCGTGGACGACCGGCGGGGAGAAGTAGTACCCCTGCACGAGGTCGCATCCGTGCTCGAAGAGGAAGTCGAGCTCGTCGCGGTGCTCCACGCCCTCGGCGAGGGTCTTCATCCCGAACGCCTGCGACATCGCGATCATCGCCTTGACGATCTCCTGGTCGTTCCTGCTCAGATGGACGTCGGTGATGAAGCTCCGGTCGATCTTGAGCGTGTCGAACTGAAAGCGACGCAGATAGCTGAGGCTCGAATAGCCGGTTCCGAAGTCGTCGAGCGCGAGTTTCGTGCCCATTGACCGGAGGTCGCGCATCTTCGCGATCGCCTCCTCGGGCTCGTCCATCACGGTCGTCTCGGTCAGCTCGAGCGTGAGGAAGCGGCCGTCGAGGTCGAGCGACTCGAGGATGCCGCCGATCCGGTCGACGAGGTCGACCTGGCGGAACTGGCTGGGCGAGAGGTTCACCGAGACGTAGAGATCCTCGTGTCCTACCGCGTGCCACTGCTTGAGCTGCCGACACGCACGGTAGAGCGTCCACTGCCCGATGAACCGGATCGCCCCCATCTCTTCGGCCACCGGCACGAACCGGTCGGGCGGAATTGCCCCGAGCCGATCGTGGTCCCACCGGATCAATGCCTCGGAGCCGCGGACGCGCGAGTGGACGTCGGTGAACGGCTGGAACGAGAGGTAGAGGCCTTCGAAGCCCGCCTGCAGCGCGTTACGCAGCTCGACCTCGAGCTCCTGACGCTCGCGGTAGCGAACGCCCATCGCTTCGCTGTAGACGATGAACGGTTCGCGCGACCGCTCGCTCTCCACGAGCGCGATGTCTGCGTTGCCGAGGAGCTCTTCGCGGCTGGTGCCGTGGTCCGGGTGCACCGCGATCCCGAGGTGGCAGCCGAACCGGACGTCGTCCGCCGGTGGCTCGTGCGGCTGCTTGACGGCCTCGACGATCTGGTCGGCCCGAAGCTCGACTCCGTCGGCGTTCGGCATATCCCGCAGAATGATGAGGAACTCGTCGAGACGGTCGCTCTGGTAGATGTTGTCGCCCACGATCTCGCGAATGCGGTCGGCGGTCTTGAAGAGGAGCACCCGCGTTCGGTCGCGCGTATTCTTGATCTTCGCGTACTCGTTGTCGAGCCGGAGCAGCCCCACCGCGGCGTGGGGACCCCGCGTCTGGACGGCGAGGTCGGCGAGCACGCGGGCGAAGTCGGACTCGAAGAGTCTCCGGATGGGAAGGCCCGTGGTGGGGTTACGATTCAGCAGGTCCTGGAGCTCGTGCGCCTGCTCTTCCAGCTTGGCGCGCTCGCCGCGCTCGCGATCGAGGTCGCTCTCCAGACGCTTGTTCGACTCCTCGAGCTCGATGACCCGCCGGCGCGAGAGCTCGAGTCGCTGTCGTACGTCGACGAGCTCGTCCTGGAGTGTCAATCGGTCCTGTCCGTGAGGATCCCCGCTACCCACAGCTCCCAATACTACCACGCCGAGCGCCGAATACGCCACTCTTCGGCAGACTTGTAGCCGCGTCCGTCGGCGGTTGCGGCGCCGGGCGCTGCTGGTATAATCGTACCACCTGTGGATACGTTCCCGGGGTTTCGGCCGGCCGGACTCCGATCGCCGAGGCGATTCGGGACGACGCGACGTAAAGGAGCAGCAGTGAAGCTCAGGATTCTTCTCGCCACGGCGCTCGTCGTCGCAACGTCCGCGGCCGCAGCCCCCGCGGACGCGCCGATCCTCGACGTGGAGACCGTCGCCGAGCTCGCCACCGAGCGCGCCGCGTCGCTCGTAGCGCTTCAGCGCACCGTCGACGACGCGGCCGACGCGCTCGGCTGGCGACCGTATCGCGACGATCTCTCGCTCTCGCTCACCGGGTCGCTCGCCACATCCGACTTCTCGTCGCTCGAGTCGAGCGGGAGCGCGGTTCTCGCCGCGTCGATCGATGTGCTGCCGCAGCTCACGGTAACCGGCGAGATTGCCGGCCGGCTCGAGGACCCCGAGCCGCCGCAGGGCCCCGAGCCGCTCGCCGCCTCGCTCGGCCTCACGCTCGAGCCGCTTGCCGACGCCGGAGGCACCGAGCGCAACCGCATCGCGCTCGAGCGCGCCGAGCTCGCGCTCCGCGCGGAGGCGCGCACGCTCAGCCACGCGGCGATCGCGAAGCTTCTCGACGCGCTCATCGCGCGCGACGAGCTCGCGCTCGCGGAGGAAGCTCTCGCGATCGCGAGGATGTCGCTGGCCTCGGTGGAGGCGCTCGCCGAGCGCGATCGCGCGACCGCCGACCAGCTCGAACGCGCGCGCGACTCGCTACGCGCGGCGCGCCAGTCGCGCGACCGGAAGGAGCTCGCCGCCAGCCGCGCTGCCTGGAGCCTCGCGGCGGCAATCGGGCTGCCGGAGAGCGCCTTCGCGCTGCCTGCGTGGGACGAGCTCGCGCTCGGCGCGGCGGTCGAGGATATTCGCGTCCGGGGCACCGCGCTCGAGGCCGAGCGACTCGCCGAGCAGACGCACACCGTCCGGGCGGCCGCGATCGATCTGCACGCCGCCGAGGTCGAGCTCGCCGCGACGCGACGCTTCACCCCGGAGCTGTCGGCGGGTGCCGACGTCGAGCTCCCCGGACCGACCTATTCGCTCAGCCTGGGCTTCACCGTGCGCCCGTCCGACTGGGACGGGTCGGCGAAGGCGCAGGCGGCCGAGGACGTACGCTTCGCGGAGATCGATCTGGAGACCGCGCGGACGGCCACGGAGTACGCCGCGCGCTCGGCGCTGCTCGAGCTCGACCTCGCGCTCGAAGATCTGGACGCAGCGACCCACGATCGAGCGCTGGCGGAGCAGGCCCTTGCCGAGGCGCGCTTTCGGTTCGGCCGTAGAGGCGTCACACGACTCGCGGTCGCCCGGGCCGAGCTCGCGCTCGAGAAGGCCGCGGCGGCACGAGACGCGGCTCGCGCAACGGTCGTAGCGCGGTGGTACGAGATCGATCTCGTGCAGTTCTGAAGCAGCTAGATCTCTTCGCGCCGGTAGGAGACGCCGAGGAACTCCGCCATGGACGTAGCTACCGACTCGAGATCGCTGAGATCGGTCGAGTCTTCGACGAAGTGCAGCTTCTCCGCGGTCTCGAGCATGAGCTTGTAGTAGACATTGCGCCGCTCGACCTGGCCGCGGAGTCGACTGCCGAGCATCGTCGCGCGCGGTTTCTCCTGCTCGCGCAGGAGCCTCGCGCCCTGGATGACGACCGCGGTGATCGACGAGAGCGGCATGGACGACGACGCGAGCCGGATGCCAAAGAGCTTGCGGACGAAGTCCGCCTCGCCCCGCGAGCGGTCGAGGAGCATCATGGAGTTCCAGCCGGCTACCGCGAGGCAGATCGCCGTGATCGCGAAGTAGAAGATCGTCCCCGCCACCATTCCGTCTTCCCCGGCGCTGCTCCAGTCCGAGCTCACGACGAACGAAAGCAGGAGGACCGCGGCGATCGCGCCGAAGAGCAGACGCCTCGCGACGTTCGACTGAACGACGAGCCGCTGCTCGTCGGGACGCGAGAACGCGATGCGCGAGCGGAGCCTGATCATCCGTTCGGCGGGTTGTGGCAGGAGATCCGGTGACCGTCGCGGTCCTTGCCGAGCACCGGAATGACCCGCTCGCAGACGTCGATCTTGTGCGGGCAGCGCGGGTGGAAGGTGCAGCCGGACGGCGGATTCACCGGGCTCGGCACGTCGCCCTCCGGCGGCTTGAGCTCGTTGGGATGATCGGGATCCGCGACCGGGACCGCCTGCAGGAGCGAGATCGTATACGGGTGTCGCGGGTTCGCGTAGAGCTGACTCACCTCCGCGGCCTCGACCACCTTACCGAGGTACATGACCGCGACGCGGTCGGAGATGTACTGGACTATGCTCAGGTCGTGCGCGATGAAGATGAAGGTGAGGTCGAAGTCGTCCTGCAGCGAGATGAGCAGGTTGAGAATCTGCGCCTGGATGGAGACGTCGAGCGCGCTCACCGGCTCGTCGCAGACGATGAGCGACGGCGTGAGCGCGAGAGCGCGCGCGATGCCGATGCGCTGGCGTTGCCCGCCGGAAAACTCGTGCGGGTAGCGATTCGCCGCCTGCGGCGGGAGTCCTACCTTCTCGAGGAGCTCCATCACCCAGCGGTCGAGATCGCGGCCCACGTGCGTGCCGTACTCCTTCGGCCCCTCACCGATCAGCTCCTTGACGACCATGTGCGGGTTGAGCGACGCCCACGGGTCCTGAAAGACCATCTGCACCCGACGCCGGCTCTCCTTGAGCCTCCTGCGGTCCATCGACAGCAGATCGCTGTCCCGCGCGAGATCGTCCGCCGCGCGCTTCTTCTCGCGCATCTGACGCTTGAGCGAGCGGATCCTCTCGCGGTCGGCGCTCGTCTTTGTGGACTGTCCCTCGAGCTCCGAGAGCTGGCCCGCGAGCTCCGCGACCTCGCCGTCGAGCTCGGTCACCCGCCCCACGATCGACTCGTCGGGATCCAGGAAGACCCGGCCGCCGTCGGGCTCGTAGAGCCGCAGGAGCGATCGTCCGACGGTGGTCTTGCCGCAGCCGGATTCGCCGACGAGGCCGAGCGTCTCGCCGCGCTTGAGCTCGAGGTCGACGCCGTCGACCGCCTTCAGGTCGAGCGACTTGCCCGAGAACGTACCGGCCTTCACGGGGAAGACCTTCTTGAGGCCGGTGACTTTGAGCAACAGATCGTTCACGATTCTTCTCCAACGGTCGCGTTGTCCGAAGCGGCCCCACGCGCTTCGCGGCGGCGGGCCCGGCGCGCCTGCGCCCCTTTGACCTCCTGATAGGCGGGCGTCTCGTGGATCTCGTCGCTGTAGAGGAAACAGCGGACCTGGTGGCCCTCCTCGATCTCGACGAGCGCGGGCTCGGCCTCCCAGCAGCGCGCCATCACCTTCCTGCAGCGGGGCGCGAACCGGCACCCGCGCGGAAAGTTCCGGTGGTCGGGCAGCGATCCGGGGATCGTACTGAGCAGCCGGCGACTCCCATCGGCGTTGCGCTTGACCTCGCCGAGGACCGGAATGGAGCCGAGGAGCCCCTGCGTGTAGGGGTGCATGGGCTTCTTGAAAATCTCACGCACGCTGGTCTGCTCGACCACGACGCCGGCGTACATGACCATAACGCGGTCCGAGAAGCTCGCGATGACCGCGAGGTCGTGCGTAATGAACATGGTGGACGTGCCCGTGCGCTCCTTCAGGTTGCGCATGAGCCTGAGGATCTGCGCCTGGATCGTCACGTCGAGCGCGGTCGTGGGCTCGTCGGCGATCATGACGTCGGGCTCGCACGCCATCGCCATCGCGATCATGCCGCGCTGGCGCAGGCCGCCGGAGAGCTGGAACGGGTACTCGTGCACGCGCTCCTCGGGGTCGGACATGCCGACGAGCGCGAGCAGCCGGGCGCTCTCGGCGAGCGCCTCGGCGTTGGACATGTCGCGGTGGAGCATGAGCACTTCCGAGATCTGATACCCGAGCGTGAAGATCGGGTTCAGGCTCGTCATGGGCTCCTGGAAGATCATGGAGATATTGTTCCCGCGGACCTTCCGCATCTGCGCCTCGGACACCTTCAGCAGGTCCCTCCCCCGAAAGAGGACTTCACCCGCCTCGATCTTCCCCGGTGGGTCGGGGACGAGACGCATGATGGACATGGAGGTCTGCGACTTCCCGCAGCCCGACTCGCCGACGATACCGAGCGTCTCGCCCTCGGCCAGCTCGAAGTCCACGCCGTCGACGGCGCGGACCGTGTACCCGTGCATATGGAAATGGGTCTTCAGACCCTTGACCTCTAGTAGTTTTTCCATGGGCATTTCCTAATGCTTGCTCCTCGGGTCGACCGCGTCGCGAATCCCGTCTCCGAAGAAGTTCCACGCGAGGATCGCGATGAAGATGAGAAAGCCGGGCACGAGGAACCAGGGGAACTGATTCACGATGCGATAGTTCCGCGCGATCGAGAGCATCAGCCCCCAGCTCGCCTGCGGCTCGGTGATGCCCAGACCCAGCAGGCTGAGCGCGCTCTCGCCCAGAATGAACGACGGAATGGAGAGCGTGAGCTGCACGATGACGAAGGAGAGCGTGTTCGGCAGCACGTGGCGTACGATGATCTTGAGGCTTCCCAGTCCCATCGTTCGCGCGCTCATGACGAAGTCCTCCTCCTTGATGGAGAGGACGAGGCCCCGGATGATACGCGACAGCCCGGCCCACCCGATCCCCGAGAGGATCACGACGATCAGCAGATAGACCTGCGTGGACGAAAGCCCGGGCGGGAACGCCGCCCGAAGCGCGAACAGGAGGTAAATACCGGGTATCGCGAGCACCACCTCCGCGAGCCGCATGAGCACGTTATCGACCGCCCCGCCGGCGTACCCGGCGATGCCGCCGATCAGCAACCCGAGCACGAAGGTGATCGCCGCGCCCAGGATGCCCACGGTCAGCGATATGCGCGACCCGTGCAGGAGCCGGCTCACCATGTCGCGGCCCTGCTGGTCGGTCCCGAGCCAGTAGAACCCGCCGGTCTCCGACGCGACGAGCCGACGGCGCGCCTCGAAGAGGCCGAGGAAGCTGTACGGCGTTCCCTTCCCGAAGAGGCGGATGAAGTTCTTGTTGCCCTTCGCGATAATGACTACCTGGGCGCGTTCGGTTCCCTGGTCGTCGATCGTACCGACTCTGAAGAGAGCGCGCGCGTCCGGGTCCGGGTCGCGCTCGACGCGGTCGATCTCGTCGGCGAGCCGCGCGAGCACCTCCGAATCGGCGTCGAGGCGGTAGTGCGAACGGACGACGTCGATGAGATCCGCCTTGCGCTCGGCGGCGGTCCGCCCGAGCGTGATATCGCGCGTCTGCGGCCGGTCGGCCGAGGTGGGAATCACGATCGCGCGCATCGCGCGTTCGGGCACGACGCCGTACTCGCTGAACGCGGCGCTGATCTGCCGCTTCTCGTAGACGAAGGGGCGGAACTCGCTGCCCTCCGGGCCGTCGTAGATCCAGGCGATCCGTGTACGGGGGTGACGCGGCTTGCTCTTGTCGGCGAGCGTCATGTCCACCGGCGAGAGGAAGTCGGCGAAGAGCGCCCCTGCGTAGAGGAGCACGAGGATTCCCAGACCGACCTTGCCGAGCGTGTGCTTGCGGAAGCGGCGGACGTAGATCGACCACATGCTCTCGGCCTTCTGCGAGACGCCCTCGCGCGCGGCGAGAATGCTCTGGTCGGTCGGCGAGTGGTCGGGCTGCGGGTCGACGGGACCACCGGCGCCGGCGGCCGGCGTGCCGGTCGCCTCGGTTACGCTATCTTCTGCGGGTTTCGCATGGGGCTTGTTCGTGTCTGACATCATCCTATCCTGATTCGCGGGTCGACGACCGCGAGGAGTATATCCGCGAGGAGGTTCCCGAGCACGAGGAGCACCGAGCTGTAGATCAGACTCCCGACGACGAGGTAGAGGTCCTGCGAGAGCAACGCCTGCAGGATCACGCGTCCGAGGCCCGGCCACGCGACGACGTTTTCTACGAGCGCGGAGCCGGCGAGGATGAGGGAGATCTGGAACCCGAGGATCGTGATCATGGGGTTGATCGCGTTGCGCAGCGCGTGCCGGTAGATCACCTTCTTCTCCACCTGGCCCTTGCTGCGCGCGGTCACGATGTACTGCTGGTTCATGATGTCGAGCATGTTCGCGCGCATGATGCGCGTGAGGCCGGCCATCGCGTTGGTCGCGAGCACGACGACGGGAATCACCATGTGCCACGCGACGTCGAGCGCCCTGCGGAACGGCCCCCAGTCGCCGGCGTCGAGGCTCATCATCCCGCCTATGGGCAACCACGTCCCCGGCGGCGTGCTCGTCGCGGTCACGAGGTACAACAACAGAAACGCGAGGAAAAAGTTCGGTATCGCGAGCCCGACGAAGGCGAAGACGCTGACCGTCTGGTCCTTCCAGTTGTACTGGTTCGTCGCCGCGAGCACACCGGCGGGTATGCTCAGGAACCACGCGAGCAGGAGGCTCGTTCCGGTGAGGAGGATCGTCGCCGCCGCGCGCTGCTGCACGATCGTGAACACGGGCGCCTTGAACAGCTGCGAGTAGCCGAAATCGCCGCGCAGGATGTTCCAGAGGTACTTCAAGAACTGGATGTGCCACGGGTCGCTGAGCCCGAACTGGCTCCGAAACCGCTCGAGATCCGCCGGCCTGAGGTCCGGGTTGAGCTCCATCTGCGTGAAGATGTCGCCGGGCGCGATCTGCAGCAGCAGGAACCCGATCGCGATCACGAGGAGCACGATGGGGATCATGTGGATGAGGCGGCGGACGATGAAGCGGAGCATCATGGGGCTGAGCCAGACGAGCCGCACGAGCCACATCACGACTTCGGTCAGAAAGAGCCCGCCGACCCAGCCGGCGCCCCATACGACGGTGAAGAGGAGGTAGACCGCGACGTCCAGCACGAACGTGAGTCGCCAGTCCACCCGCTGCGTGAATCTCAACATGAATCGCTAGTCCTCGCTGGGCGTCAAAGGATACAAAGCTCAGATTCGAGCGGCAATGCCTGCCACCTCCGGCCTTTGGTTCTCTCAGGAGATGTCGCCGCCGGTCTGCGGCGGTCGACATCTCCGGAGACAACCCGCGCCCCGCGGAGCTCATGGCCCCGCGCGGGCGCGGCGGACGACGCCTGGCGGCGCCGCCCGTGCTCCGGTACCGCTACTTGATGTAGAGGTACTCCGACTGCCGCGCCAGGTCGTAGTCCCGGATCGGCTGCGGATAGTAGTTGCCGAACTCGCTCTTGATCGCGCCGAGCACGGCGGAGTTGAACGTGAAGACCCAGGGCACCTCTTCGATCCAGAGGCGCTGGACGATCTCGAAGTTCTCGACGCGCTGCTGCTCGTCGGTCGTGAAGTTCGCGCGAATCCACGCCTCGTCGACCTCGCGCTCCCAGTCGCGGCGCGGAGCGGTCTGGTTCGGCTCGATCATGTGCAGGCTGCCGTCCGACGGGTAGACGTTGCCCCCGGAGATGGGGTCGACGCCGCCGGTGAGGCCGATGATGATCAGCTCCCAGTCGTAGGACGCGACGAGCTGCGTCACGAGCGCGTTGAAGTCCTTGGGCGTGAAGTCGATCTCGATACCGACCGCGGCCGCTTCCTGCTTGAAGAGCTCGCCGACGGCCTCGCGCTCCGTAACACCGCTGTTGGTCGACAGGTTCAGCGTGATCTTGTTGCCGTCCGGATCCTCGCGCCACCCGTCGCCGTCGCGGTCGATGTAGTCGATGCTGTCGAGCATGTCGGCCGCCGTCTGCGGGTCGTAGGGGAACGCCGCGTCGGGCGCGCCGTCCCAGTAGTACGGGCTGAACGTCGGGATGAAGCTGTACTGCGGGTACCCGAAGCCGAAGGCGATGTTGTTGATCATCGTCTCGCGGTCGACGAGGTGCGCCATCGCCTGGCGGAAGGTCTTGTTCGAGAGCCACGTCAGCTGCGGCGGCTCGATGCCCGCGTCGTCCTCGCCCTCGATCGGGTTCTGGTTGAACGTGATGAAGGTCGTGCCCGTATCGGGACCGAGGCTGTAGAGCTGGAAGCCGAGCTCCTCCTGGCGGTCGACGAGCACCGCGTAGTCCTCACCGCGCAGGCCGTACGAGTCGAGGTCGCCGGCGAGGAAGCGCTGCAGCATGGTGTCCTGGTCGGGGATCGTCACGTAGACCATCTCCTCCAGGTAGGGAAGCTGCGTCCCGTTGGCGTCGGTCTTCCAGTAGAACGGGTTCGGCTCGAAGCTGAGCCGCTGGTCGGGGATGTACTCGGAGACGACCCACGGGCCGCTGCCGACGATCCGACTCACGTCGGTGTCGACGCCCCAGAAGCTGTTGACCGCCGCGTAGTCGACGCCCTCGTCCTTGGTCTCGACGATCACCTCGACGCCGTCCTCGTTCGTCTCCACGGTGTACTCGTACTCGAGCCCGTGCTCGTCCTCGTTCCAGCCGATCACCGGCGCGAAGATGTGCATGGGCATCGCGCCGAACGTCGACTGGGTGATGATACCCGCGTTCACCTGCGGGAAGGTGACGGTGAGCGTCCGGTCGTCGACGTAGGTGGTCTCCACCATCTGCGGCGTGCCGTCCTCGGTCTCCTGCGTCAGGATGCCGCGCGTCGAGCCGCTGACGTCCTCGCGGAGGTAGAGCTGGTTCATGGTAAAGACGAAGTCTTTGGCCGTGATGGGCTCGCCGTCCGACCACTGGAGATCCGGGCGCAGCGTATACGTGATCGACTTCCCGTCGTCGCTGATCTCCCAGCTTTCGGCCATCGAGGGTTCCCACTCGAGGTCGAAGTAGCTGCGCGTCGCGAGTCCGTCGAAGAGCATGTCGGTCACGTCGGTCGTGCTCGTCTCTTCGGCGATGATCGCGTTGAACGTCTTCGGGTCGCCGAGCTGCGAGCGCACGTAGCGGCCGCCCTTACGGCCGATCTGCCAGCCCCGTGTCCGGTCGATATCGAGGACACCCTCGAACGTCTGCTCGCCCCGCGCCGTCTCCATGTCCACGACTTCTTCGTCCGCGCCGGCGGCGAACACGAAGGCGGGGATGGACAGCAGCACGACGAGAATCATGAGAATAGATCTCTTCATTGCTCAGTTCCTCCTTAGAACTAGGTTATGTAGCGCTACAGTAAAGCATTTTTCCGGACGCTGCAACTGTTATGTGCGCGGAACTATCGCGCGAAGGCAAAAAGCTACGCTTTCGAGTGCCGCGTAGGTCAATCCTACATAATGGTTGTTGTGCTGGACGAGCTGAGGCACCAAGGCCGCCGGACAACGAAGAGGCCCCCGCATCCGGGGGCCTCCCACATCGTTCGCCGGCTCCGGTTACTTCACATAGACCGGCCGCGGGGTGTAGTGCGTGTGCAGGTACTTGTGGCTCGTCTCCGAGAGCGGCTCGCCGAGGAACTCCTTGTAGAGCTTCTGGATCGAGGGGTTGTGGTGGCTGCACCGGTAGGTCTGCGCCTTGTCGTCGGTGTAGAGCGCCTCGATGCGCTTCTGCCGGATCGCGTCGGTCCCGCCGTACGGCTGACCGCCGCCGGCGATGCAGCCGCCGCGGCACGCCATCACCTCGATGAAGTGGTAGGGCGGTTCCTCACCCGCCTCGAGCGCGGCCTGCACCTCGTCCAGAACGACCTTGATGTTCTTCATGTTGTGCGCGACGGCGACCTTCACCGTCGTGCCGGCCACCTCGACCTCCGCCCGCTTGATCCCCTCGAGCCCGCGGATCGCTTCGAACTCGACCGTCGGCAGGTCCGTACCGGTCACGAGGTAGTACGCCGTGCGCAGCGCCGCTTCCATGACGCCGCCGGTCGCGCCAAAGATCGTCCCGGCCCCGGTGTAGAGGCCGAGCGCCTCGTCGACGGTCTCGTCGGGCAGGCTCTCGAAGGTGATGCCGGCCTGCTTGATCATGCGCGCGAGCTCGCGCGTGGTGATCGACGCGTCGATGTCCTGGGATCCCGACGAGTACATGTTCTCGTCGCGGACGATCTCGTACTTCTTGCTCGTGCACGGCATGACCGAGGCCATGAAGACGTCGCACGCGTCCTTCTCGATCTGCTGCGCGTAGAAGGTCTTCACCATCGACGCCATCATCATTTGCGGGCTCTTCGCCGTCGAGAAGTGCGGAATCAGATCCGCGTAGTACTTCTCCATGTAGTCGACCCAGCTCGGGCAGCACGTGGTGATCATGGGCAGGGGACCGGTCCCCTTGGTCAGCCGCTGCACGAACTCGCTTGCCTCCTCCATGATCGTGAGGTCGGCGGCGAAGTTCGTGTCGAAGACGGTATCGAAGCCGAGGCGCCGCAGCGCCGCGTAGACCTTGCCGGTGACGATCGTGCCGGGATCCATCCCGAACGCCTCGCCGAGCGCAACGCGGACCGCCGGCGCAATCTGGACGACCGTGTGCTTCGACTCGTCGAGCACCGCGTCGTAGACCTTCTCCGTGTCGTCCTTCTCGAAGATCGCGCCCACCGGGCAGTGCGCCGAGCACTGGCCGCACTTGATGCACGGGCTCTCGCCGAGCGCGATGTCGCCCGCGGGCGCCAT
>CAYWJH010000025.1:0-7760 GCA_964458555.1 uncultured Spirochaetaceae bacterium
TTCCGCGACGGCAGCGGGCTGCCCTACTACGCCTTCTTGACGTCGCTGGACAGGATACGCGACCGCGTCCCCGCCTACGCGCAGACCATCCGCGAGCTCTCGTGCCCGGCGTCGATTGTCTGGGGCGCCGTTGACGAGAATCTGCTCGCCAAGCCGAGCGTACCGTGGTTCGCCGACGCGCTCTCGGTCCCAGCAAAGCGACGCATCGTCCTCGAAGACGCAAAGCATCTCGTCGCCGAGGAAGCACCGGACCGCATCGCGCGACAGGCGCTCGAGCTCGTGCTGCTCGCCACCGAGGACGGCGACGAGAGCGAGGAGGCCGCGAGGTAGCGCTCGTCACCGGAGCGAACCGCGGCATCGGTCGCGCGATCGCCGCCCGGCGTCACTCCTCCGGCGGCTTTCGCAGCCGCTTCTTCTCTCCACGGCGTTTCTTGCGCTCGATTCGCCGCTGCCGGGCGGTCTGCGAAGGGCGCGTTGGCCGGCGCTTCCTCTGCGGGCGGATCGCCTCGTCGATCAGGCTCACCGCGCGGTCGAGCGCGATCTCGCGGTTCCGCGCCTGGCTCCTCGTCTCGGAGCACTGCACGACGAGCTCATCCTCGCCGGTGATCCGGCCGGCCAGCCGCTCTCGGGCCCGGGCGCGCTCGTCGTCCGACAGCCCGATCTCGTCGATCGGCACGTGTACGGTAACCTGCGTGCTTACCTTGTTGACGTTCTGTCCGCCCGGACCGCCGGAGCGCGAGAAGCTCTCGCGGGCGGTGGCACGGATCTGCTCTTCGAGCTCGGAACCCATGGGCTACTCCCCCGGCGTGCGCTGTGCGCCACCTACCGCATCGTCTCCACGCCGTACTCGGCGAAACGCCGGTCCGACGTGACCACGAGTGCGCGCCGCTCGAGCGCGGTTGCGATGATGATGCGGTCGGCCGGATCGCGATGGATCGGAGGGAGCTCGGTGCTCCGGATGAGTACGGTCGCGTCTGCGGCGATGACGTCGAGCCGGTGATGCGCCACGGCCTGTTCCCACCAGTCGCCGACGGGGATCGGCAGCTCGAGCTTGCCCGAGCGAACCTTGAGCCCGATCTCGAGCGCGCTGATCGCCGACGCGGACACGATCGGCTCTGAATCGATCCGCTCGAGAACGCTCGCAGAGAGATCGTCGCTGCCGGATGCGAGCCAGAGCAGGCCGCACGTGTCGAGGAGGATCATTCGATCACACCCCACTCGTCGTCGGCGAGCTCTTCGGTCGCGTCGTAGTTGATGCCGATCTGTGAGAGCACGGGACTCACGACGCTCCGTGATGCCTCTTCGCGCCGCCGCAGCTCCGCGACCGGCCGGCCGTTGCGGCTGATGATGTACACCTCGCCGTGCTCGACTTCCTCGAGAATCCGGGAGAGGTGGGTCTTGGCCTCGTGCGTGTTGACGGTCTTCACAATCCTTAGCCTAATTGACTAAGTCTTTAGAGTCAACCCGCGCCCGGATCGGCGCCGCGGGCCCCCTCAAAACACGTGCAGCACCGCGATCAGTGGCGCGAACACCGAGCTCACCAGCGACATGACGGTGATCAGCGTGTTCAGCGACGGGCCGGCGGTGTCCTTGAACGGGTCGCCCACCGTGTCGCCGACGACCGACGCCTTGTGCTCTTCGGAGCCCTTGCCGCCCATGTTCCCGGCCTCGATCCACTTCTTCGCGTTGTCCCACAGGCCTCCACCGTTCGCCATCAGCAGCGCGAAGATGACGCCGGTGAAGATGCTGCCTCCCAGGAAGCCGCCGAGCGCGCTCGGCCCGAGGATGAACCCGACCACGAGCGGCAGGATCACCGCGATGAGCGCCGGGACGACGAGCGCCTTCAGCGCGTCGCGCGAGGCGATGCGGACGCACCGCTCGTAGTCCGGCGCCTCCGTGCCTTCGAGTATGCCCGGCTTGTCGTTGAACTGCCGGCGGATCTCGCCGATCATCGTGTACGCGTTGCGCGTGACCGCGAGCATCGTGATCGCGCTGAACAGCGGAGGCGTGATCGCGCCGAGGAAGAGCCCGGAGAGCACGAGCGGGTCGCGAATGCTGATCGAGAGCTCGCCGCCGGCGGCCCGGATCTCCTCGCCGTAGGCGTGGAAGAGCGAGAGAACGGTGAGCGCGGCCGCGCCGATCGCGAACCCCTTCGCCACCGCGGCGGCGGTGTTGCCGGCCGAGTCGAGCGAGTCGGCGGTAGCGATGACCTCCTCGTCCATACCCGACATCTCGGCGATGCCCTTCGCGTTGTCCGCGATCGGTCCGTACGCGTCGGCGGAGACGATCATGCCGGTGATCGAGAGCATCCCCACCGCGGCGATCGCCACGCCGTAGATCCCGGTGACCCCGTACGCCTCCGCGCCGAAGTAGGCGACGAGCATCGCGGCGACGATTCCGACGATCGACGGGACGATGCTCAGCAGGCCGTAGCTGAATCCGGTGATGATGTTGATCGCCGAGCCGCTCTTCGAGTAGCGCGCGACCATCTTCACGGGTTTATAGAGGTCCGATGTGAAGTAGTTCGTCGTATAGCCGATCAACAGGCCGATCAGCACGCCCGCGACGGCCGGAATGAACACGCCGAAGGTGAATCCGCCGCCGAAGACGACGACGGCGACGAAGGCCGCGAAGAGCCCGCACGTGAGGATCGTCCCCGTGTTGAGCGCCCGTCCCGGATCCCCTCCCTCGCGGACCCGGACGAGCTGCGAGCCGATGATCGACGCGAGAATCCCCGCGGCGGAGACCATCAGCGGAAAGACGATGTAGCGATCCTCGAACCCCTGTCCCACGAGCGCGACGCCGAGCAGCATCGCGGCGACGACGCTCGCGACGTAGCTATCGTAGATGTCGGCGCCCATGCCGGCGATGTCGCCCACGTTGTCACCGACGTTGTCGGCGATCGAGCCGGGGTTGCGCGCATCGTCCTCGGCGATGTCGAACTCGACCTTCCCGACGAGGTCCGCGGAGACGTCGGCGATCTTGGTGTAGATCCCGCCGCCGGCCTTCGCGAGCAGCGCGAGCGCCGACGCGCCGAAGCTGAATCCGAGCACGAGGCTCACGTTTGCGGTGATCAGGTAGATGAGCGTGATCCCCACGATCGCGATGCCGATCATGCCCAGCCCCATCACCGAGCCGCCGTTGAAGGCGACGCGGAACGAGGGGGTGAGCCCGTCTTTCGCCGCGGTCGCCGTGCGCACGTTCGCCTGCACCGCGACGCTCATGCCCAGGTAGCCGGCGATCGCCGCAAAGACCGCGCCGATGATGAAGGTCACCGCGGTTCCGATCCCGGCGGTCACGTCGTAGGCGAGGGTCCCCTCGCTGAACAGAAGCGGGATGTCGATCCCGAGCACGACGGCGAGGAGGATGCCCATCCCCGCGGCGACGGCAGCGAGCGAGAAGTAGAGGTAGCGCAGAAACTGCGCCGCGCTGCGGCGGATGCTCCGCGCGACCTGCTGCGCCTCCGCGTCGCCCGCCCGCTGGCGAGTCACCCATCGGTACTTCAGGAGCGCGACGGTAATCGACGCGATGCCGAGTACCAGCGCCACGATGATCCAGAGTGTGTCAGTCATTGTCTCCCCCTCGGAAATAGGCGCGTGAGCGCCGTCTGAGTCCTGTCTTCGTTATCTCCGCCGCGATCGAAGCGAGCAGCGTGAACGGAAGCAGCTGCAGCCAGTCCATTACACCGATCGCCGCGGTGTCGAACGCCGGGCGCACGAACGGCACGTAGATGATCAGCAGGAGAAAGGCGAGCGAGCTCGCTACGGCGGCGAGCATCCATCGGTTCGTGCCCATGCCGATGGAGAAGATCGAGTGCCGATCGCTTCGCGCGGTGAACGCGCGCCACAGCTCGGAGAGGACGAGCGTCGAGAAGGCGATCGTCCTCGCCGTCGCGAGGTCGCCGGGGTAGCGCTCGAGCGCCCACAGATACGATGCGAGCACGGCGATCGTCATGACGACCGCCTGCACCAGAAGCCCGATCCGCATGTCCGCGTTTATGATGGGCTCCGCCGGCGGCCTCGGCGGGCGTTTCATGATGTCCGGATCCCCGGGTTCCACGCCGAGCGCGAGCGCCGGAGCCCCGTCGGTGACGAGGTTGAGCCAGAGGATCATGATGGGCGTCAGCGGGATCGCGAGCCCGGCGATCATCGCGATAAAGATGATGAGAATCTCCCCTATATTGCACGAGATGAGGTAGTAGACGAACTTCCGGATGTTCGAGTAGATGACGCGGCCCTCTTCGACCGCGGCGACGATACTCGCGAAGTTGTCGTCGGTGAGGACCATCTCGGAGGTCTGCTTCGAGACGTCGGTGCCGGTGATACCCATCGCGACGCCGATGTCGGCGCGCTTGAGCGCCGGGGCGTCGTTTACGCCGTCGCCGGTCATCGCCGCGACGTGCCCCTGCGCCTTCAGCCCCTCGAGGATGCGCACCTTGTGCTCGGGCGAGACGCGTGCGTACGCGTCGGTCTCCTCGACGCTGCGTCCGAGCTCCTCGTCGTCGAGCTCTTCGAGCTCCGCTCCCTCCACCACGCGCCCGCCCTCGCGCAGGATGCCGTTCTCGCGCGCGATCGCGCCGGCGGTCTCGGGGTAGTCGCCGGTGACCATCACGGTGCGGATGCCCGCGTCCCTCGCGGTCCGCACCGCTTCCGTGGCTTCCGGTCGCGCCGGATCGATCATGCCCGCGAGGCCGACGAAGACCAGGTCGTGCTCGACGTCGTCGGCGTCCGCGTCGTCGTCGGGCGCCCGGTCTGCGGCACGGTAGGCGACCGCGAGCACGCGCAGCGCCTGCTTCGCGAGCGCGCGGTTCGTGTCGAGCGCCTCTTCGCGCCGCTCGTCGGTGAGCTCTGCCGTTCCGTCGTCGGTGAGGAGGCGGCTGCAGTAGCGCAGCACGACGTCGGGCGCGCCCTTCATGAAGACCGCGTGACCGCCCGGTTCGAGCTCCGGCAGATCGGTGCCGTCGGGGACGCGGTGCACGGTGGTCATCCGCTTGCGCCCGGAGGTGAAGGGAAACTCGTCCACGCGCGGCCACGCCTCGTCGGTCTCCTCCTTTACCAGACCCGCCTTCGCGGCGGCGACGACGAGCGCGCCCTCGGTGGGATCGCCTATGATGCCGTAGTCGGTGCCGGGGGCATCGTCCGTGGCCGACTCGCCTGCGCCGCCCTCGCGCAGCCCCGCGTCGTTGCAGAGCGTCCCGCCGTGCAGCAGGAGCGAGAGCCGCGGGTCGGCCTTCGGGTCGATCTCCTCGTCGTCGGCCCGGAACTCTCCGTACGGGTCGTAACCCTGACCGGTTACCTCGTACTCGCGACCCGGCACCCACGCCTTCACGACGGTCATCTCGTTCTGCGTCAGCGTGCCGGTCTTGTCGCTACAGATCACCGTCGCGGTCCCCAGCGTCTCCACCGCCGGGAGCTTTCGGATGAGCGCGTGTCGGCGCACCATCCGCTGCATGCCAAGGGCGAGGCAGATCGTCACGACGGCAGGCAGGCCCTCCGGCACAGCGGCGATCGCGAGGCTGACCGCGGTCATGAAGAGGTCGATGACGTTCTGTTGGTACTGCGCCATGTACTCGGCGAAGCCCTCGCGGAAGACGAGCATCGGGTCGGTGTCGCGGGCGATGCCGTAGATAAAGATGATGCCGCAGATGGAGAGCGAGATGATCCCGAGCCACCTGCCGAGCTGGCTCAACCGCTTCTGCAGCGGGGTCTGCTCCTCCTCGTACGACTGGATCATGTCGGCGATCTTGCCCATCTCGGTGCGCATGCCGGTCGCGGTCACCACGCCGAGCCCGCGCCCGTAGGCGACCGACGTTCCCTTGAACGCCATGTTCGCGCGGTCGCCGAGCGGCGTCTTCCGCTCCAGAGCCCCCTTCGCCTTCTTCTGGACCGGCACCGATTCGCCAGTGAGCGCAGCCTCGTCGACGCGCAGGTTCACCGACTCGACGAGCCTGAGGTCCGCCGGCACCGACGAGCCTGCCTCGAGGACGACGACGTCGCCGGGGACGAGCGACTGCACTTCCACCGTGCACCGCTCTCCGTCGCGGCGTACGTCGACATCCGGCGCGGACATCTCCTTCAGCGCCGCGAGCGCCTGCTCGGCCTTGTACTCCTGCACGACCCCCACGATCGCGTTGAGCACGACGATCACGAGAATCGCCGCCGCGTCGATCGGCTCCCCCACCGCGAACGAAACGGCGGCCGCGGCCACGAGAATGAGAATGAGGAAGTCGTTGAACTGGTCTATGAGGAGCGAGAGGATGCCGGGTCGATCCTTCTCCTCGAGCTCGTTCGGGCCGTGCTCGGCGAGCCGACGCTCCGCCTCCGCGGCGGACAAGCCGGATTCGGGGTCGACGTCGAGGAGTTCGAGCGTCTCGTCGCGGCCGAGCGTATAGCTAGGTTGGTCGTGGTCCATCGTCTCTCCCGCCTGACCCGCTTATCCTACCCTCCAGCGCAACCGAAACCCATAGGCTCGGTGGGTTATGGGACGATGGCGGTCGCCGGCGGGACCGGTGAGCGATACGTTTCCCTATGGGGAGAGGAAACCCGACACGGAGGAACGAATGAGACAGACAGCAACGATACTCGCGATGCTCGTCATCGCAGGCGGCGCGGCGTTCGCGCAGATGGGGATGGACGACGATCCGTTCGCCCACTACGGCGAAGGCCCCTACCTCGACGAGGCCCGCGGCGTTCTAGACGAATGGGAAGACCGAGTCCCCGCGCAGCTGATGTTCGGCGAGATCGAAGAGCTCGCAGGCGAGCTGTCGATTCCTGCGCAGAAGGCCGCCTACGTGCACAAATCGGAGCTGGCATCCATGGTCATGCCCGGAACCGGGCAGTTCATGAACGACGATGCGGTCGCGGGCGCGCTCTTCGTCGCCGGCGATCTCGCGATCACCACCGGAACGCTTTTCGGCGTCTACTACCTCCTTCCGGAGGAGGTACGATTCGACCGCCTCGACTACCTGGGCAGCTCGAAGACGCAGGTCAAGGACACGTGGGAGACCGCGCTCGGCGAGATGCCGCTTGGCCGATCGCTCTCCATCGCGGGAGTCCTCACCGGCGGCATGCTGCTCGACTCCGCGCTCGGCTATTTCTCCTCGCGTCACGCCGGCAAGCTCGCCCGCACGCGGATCGAGGCCGGAGACGTTGAGTTCGAAGCGCGACCGGAGATCCTGTTCGGGGCCGGCATGTTCGGCTTCGGGATGAGCATGAGCTACTGACCACACTCAGGCGGCGGCCCCGAGCGGCCGCCGTTCCCCGCTCATCGCCGCGCCGGCATTCTCTGACTATATTCGTCAGCAAGGAGAGTCACGCCGATGAGCGAAATCCAGATTGGCAGCGCCCCCTACCGCTACCGCGTGAACACCGACTGGGCCCGGCTCCCGGACGGATACCGATTCGGGACGACGCACGGCGTCGTCGAAGACGCCGCCGGGCGCATCTACGTCCACCACACCGGCAGTCCGAGCACCTTCGTCTTCGAGCCCGACGGAACGTTCGTCTCCGCCTGGGGCGAAGCCTACGCCGTCGGTGCCCACGGCATGCACCTGAACCGCGAGAACGGTGACGAGTTTCTCTACCTCGCGGCCACGTCCCTCGGGTTCGTCGCGAAGACGACGCTCGACGGCGAGGAGCTCCTGCGCATCGCGACTCCGCCGCGGCCGGACATCTACGACGACGAGCACCGCTTCGTGCCCACCGAGACGACCGTCGCCCCCGACGGCACGATCTTCATCGCCGACGGGTACGGCCAGCCGT
>CAYWJH010000025.1:7860-20137 GCA_964458555.1 uncultured Spirochaetaceae bacterium
ACACGCGCGGCGAGACGCCGCGCATCCTCGTCTCCGACCGCAAGAACGTCCGCCTGCAGTACTTCGACCTCGAGGGAAAGCACCTTGGCGTCGTGCAGGGGATGCTTCGTTTCCCCTGCACCACCATCCAGTGGAACGACCATCTCTACATCCCCGATCTCCACTCGCGCTTGACGGTGCTCGGCCCGGATGACACACTCGTGGCGCACCTCGCGGACTGGCCCGACTGCTGGAAACGCCCCGGATGGCCGAACCTGCCGCGTTCCGAGTGGATCGCAGGCCGGGTCAGCTCGCCGCACGATCTGCACGTCGACGCCGGCGGGAGCATCTATCTCGCCGAATGGTTGAGCGAGGGCGCCGGCAAGGTAACGAAGTTCGAAGGGGTGCGGTGAGTATCGCTGCGCCCCAAAGGGCGGCGATGCGACACACGCGCTTCCAGGGGGCGATCGTCCGTAACGATCGGCTTCTGCTCATCAAGCACTACTCCCACGCGAGCAATCACAGCTACTGGGTCTTCCCCGGCGGCGGCATCGAAGCCGACGAGTCCGAGGTCGAGTGTGTCGTGCGAGAGATGCACGAGGAAACCGGACTCGAGGTGCACGTCGAGCGACTGCTCGTCGATGAGCGTACCCCGTCAGACCGCTTCTATCGAAGACAGAAGACCTACCTCTGCCGCCCTGCGTCCGCGGGGCAACCGGCGCCGGGCAGCGAGCCGGAGACCGATCGGTTCGAGATCGTGGACGTGAGCTGGTTCGATCTCGGCGATCCCGACTCCTGGCGTGACCGCATCACCGACGACCAGTGGGTCCTGCCCATGCTCTGGGAAGCGCGGAGAGAGCTCGGCTACCCCGGCGACCGCCCCGCGACGGTCGGCCAAATCGATCGGTTCGGGCCGCCCGGCGCGCGAACCCGGGGGCGCTTCGTCGTGCGGACACCGGAGCGAGCAGATCTCGATGCGGTTCGAGGCCTCCTCGAGCGCGCCGCGCCCGCCGACGTCCTGCCGCGCTGGACGTTCGAGCACGACCTGATCGCCGGGGCCGCGCTCGTCGCCGCCGCCGACGGCGCGATCGTCGGCGTCGCCACCACCGGCGAGCAGGGGCGAGCCTGTCTCGCGACCGTCCCCTGGGAGTACTGCGAACGGGCGATGACGCTGCACCGGTTCGCGGTCTCCCCGGATGCCGCCGGTACCGGCGTGGAGCCGGCGCTGCTCGCGGCGGTGGAGGCTGAGGCGGCGAGGCTCGCCTTCGAGGCAGTGCGCGTCGATGCGGCGGCAGCGCGTATCGTGGGAGCGACGTCCCTCGAGCGCCGCGGCTACCGGCAGGCCGGCCTGCTCGAGTCGTCGGACGGCGGCATGTGCTACGAGGCGCGCGTCGACGCGCTCGCCGCAGCAGAGGCCGCCGGGTCGCACGAGTGGCAATCGGTCTGAACGCGCTCCACTACGCGTCGCCGCGAAACTCGCGCACCGTCTCGACCATCGCGAGGAACCCCGCCGGCGGGACGTAGTCGGCGATCTGGTTGCCCGAGCCGATCGCGACACCCGGGTAGCCGCGAGCCGACTCGAGGACATCGCGCACGTACGCGCGCACCCCGGCCTCGCCCTCCTCGCAGAGCACGTTCATATCCACGCCGCCGAAGGTGCCGATGCGCCCGCCGTAGAGCTCGAGCCACCGCGAGAAGGGCGCGATCGCATCCTCGTTCGAGTGCTTCGCGTCGATCCCTACCACGTCGATGAGGTCGTCCATGAGCTCCCAGATCGCCCCGCACGAGTGCAGGAGGAAGGGCTTGCCGTGCGCGTGGACCAGCTCGACGATCCTGCGGTACTGCGGAAGGATCTGATCCCGGAAGGTCTGCGGCCGCATGAGGAGCGATGTCTTGAAGCCAAAGTCGTCGCCCACGCGGCATACGCAGAAGGTCTCGCCGTGGGCTTCGAGGAAGCGCTTCCAGATCGCGTACATCGCGTCGCCGATTCTGCGCCACAACTCGGCGAAGGTCTCCGGGTCGTCCACCTCGAGGTAGGCGAGGTCGGTGAGCGGCACGAAGTCCTGCGCGATCTCGAACGGGCCGTTGCCTACGCCGGCGACCGCCTTCATGCCGGCCGGTAGCGCGCGGTCGAGCGCGTCGAACGAGGGCCCGAAGCGCGCGAAGTACCGTTGCGGCAGCTGCTCCCACGGGTACGCGTCCAGGTCGCGCCGGTCGCGGATGATCGGCCCGGCGCGACCCATGAGCCCCTGTCCGCCCTGCACGAGCTCGGTGATACACCCCTCGAAGGCGTAGACGTCGTAACCGAGGGAAGCAAGGTAGCGCGCCGAGACGCCGAACGCCTCCTCACGGTCGCGCGCGTTCCCTGCGAGCATCGAATTGAGGTCGCGGCCGAGGAGCACCCCCAGCACGTCCGCGCTGATCGCGTGCTCGTAGAGCGGCACGATATCGGTCGGTCGGTTCCACGCCGCGTCCACTACGCGGGCGAAGTCGGGCTCGTGTTGCTGCATGAGTCCATGATACGGCATCATGCCGATGGAGGCACCCCTGATGAGCGCATCGAACGTCGAGCGGGTTCGCATCGGTCTCTACGGCGACAACGGGCACCAGCTGAGGCCGGACGCGCAGCCGGCATGGCGAGAGTACGGGACCGTCGTCGCCGCCGCGGGGTTCGCCGGCGAAGAGCCGTCGGGTTCGACCTCCGCGGCGCGCGCGGACGAGCGGCCGAAGCGCCGAGCCTCGCTCGACGATCTCCTCGCCGACGACTCGATCGAACTGGTCTCGCTCTGTTCCCCCCGCCGCGCCGACCAGGCCGACGACGCGATCCGTTGCCTCGAGGCGGGCAAGCACGTCCTCGCCGAGAAGCCGTGCGCGATGGACGAGACCTCGCTCGACCGGATCATCGCCGCCGCCCGGCGGACCGGGCGCGTCTTTCACGAGATGGCGCCCACGGTGGTCGAGGAGCCGTACGCGACGATCCGCCGCGTCGTGGCCGCCGGGCGGGTCGGACGCGTGCTCCAGGTCTACGGCCAGAAGTCGTACCCGTGGCACGACCGACGGCCGGCCGACGAGGCGATCGACGGAGGGCTGCTGCGGCAGGCCGGGATCTACCTCTACCGGTTCGTGGAGCACGTCGCGGGCCAACGGGTGGTCGAGACGATCGGGTACGAGACGACACTCGCCAACCAGGGCGGCGACAGCGACTGCCGCAGAGCAGCTTCGGTAATCATGCGCCTCGAAGGCGGCGGTGTGGCGAGCGGCGTCGCGAACTACGCCACCCCTGCCCCGTCGCTGTGGAACCGCTGGGGGTATGAGACGCTGCGGGTCTTCGGCGAGGACGGTTTCGTCGAGTCGATCAACCGCGGGGAGATCGTGCGGCTCGCGACGAACGCGGAAGGCACGGTCGATCTCGGGGCCGGCGGCGACGCGCGGGCCGCCGGCGCGCACGGGGCCCCCCGCGACTTCACCTCGCTCGTGCTGCGCGAGATCCTCGGCCTCGACCGACCGGTGCTCGGCCTCGAGGCGGAGCTGCACCCCACGCGCATGGTCAACCGGGCAAAGGTCGCGGCGGAGGCCGCCGGCGGCTGAGGCGCCGGCGCTTTGCCGGCCCGGTCAGCTCCCGCCGGACGGGAACCGCTTGTATCCTTCCAGATCGATCGGCGTGCCTCCGCGCGCCCACGCCACCGAACCAAGCTCCGCCGGCAGCACGCCCTGTTCGAAGGCCTGCGTGAACGCGTCCTCGAGCCCATCGACCCACGTCAGGACGTCGGGCGCGGGTCCGGACATGCCGGCGGGGAGCTCGAGCCGGCGCACGGTGTCCGCCGGGAAGCTCGTGATCTCCGCAGACTCGTGCGCCCCGCACGTCACGAGCAGCTGGTAGGTCGCCTCGTCGACGCTGCACGCAGGCGGCTCGTTCTCGCGCAACCGCTTCGCCATCCGCTCGAGCTTGCCGCGATGGTGGAAGCCGGGCGAGCCGTAGTCCTCGATCGTACCGTCGGCAAGGCGCGCGTAGAAGTTTCCCGGGTCGGTGCAGTAGATATCGGCCTCGCTGAACCGGTAGTGGATGACCGGTCCCACGCGCGAGGGCACCGGGTGCGCGGTGTAGAAGAGCACTTCCGCGCCGGTGGCGGTCTCCACGCGGAGCGCGGCCGTGTCGAAGCTCTCGATCTCGTTCGCGCGGTAGAGCTCGGCTTCTACCGACAGCGGGCGACCACCGTCGGACCCGAGCACGAACAGCGCGTTGTGCAGGTAGTGCGCGGTCGCGTTGTTGACCGGGCTGTCGAGGACCCACGAGCCGTCGGCAGCGCGGAGCGCCCCGGCCCACGACGTGCGCCCGTAGTACGAGGCGGGACGCGGCCAGAACGCGAGCGTCTTCATTTGCAGCGGAACGCCGAATCGCCCCGCGACGACGTCGCGCCTGATCGCCTGGATCGTCTCCGAGAAGGACCACTGGTAGCCGATCGCGAGCGTCCGGCCGTGCTTCTTCGCCGCGGCCGCCATCGCGAGCGCGTCCTGGACCGCGCCCGCCACCGGCTTCTCGCAGAGCACGTGCGACCCGCGCTCGAGCGCCTCGATCGTGAGCGGGGCGTGAAGGTGGATCGGCGCGGAGATCACCGCCAGATCGGCTCCTCCGTGCTCGTAGAACGCGTCGAGCGTATCGTGAACGGTTCCCACCCGCTCCTCGAGCTCCGCGAGTCTGCTGCAGCCGCGGGGCGCCGGGTCGACCGCGCCGGCGAGCTCGAGTCCCATCTCGTCTGCGCGATCGAGCATCGCGTCGAGATAGCCGGCGCCGTAGCCACCGATTCCAACGAGCAGTACGCGCGTGGTGTTCATGGCCGGCAGTGTACCCGTCGCGGGCGATCTCTTCCAGCGTCCCCATTCACACTCGCCCGCGGGGGGGGGCGCCGTGGATGCGGGCGGGCTTCCACCGCGCCCCCCGCTCCGTCTATCATGACCACATCCGACCAGGCCACGAAGGGGGCAGAGAATGCACCAGGCACGCACCGATCGCTACGCCACGATGACCTACCGCCGCTGCGGGCGTAGCGGAATCGTCCTTCCGGGAGTATCGCTCGGGCTATGGCACAACTTTGGCGGCGTGGACACGCGCGAGGAGGCGCGCGCGATGCTCCTGCGCGCCTTCGACCTCGGGGTCACGCACTTCGATCTCGCGAACAACTACGGACCGCCTCCCGGCTCGGCGGAGGAGAACTTCGGCGCGATCATGAAGAGCGACCTCGCCCCCTACCGCGACGAGCTCATCATCTCCACGAAAGCAGGCTTCGGGATGTGGGACGGCCCGTACCAGGACGGCGGCAGCCGCAAGTACCTGCTATCGAGCCTCGACGCGAGCCTCGAGCGCATGGGCCTCGACTACGTCGATATCTTCTACCACCATCGGCCCGATCCGGACACCCCGCTCGAGGAGACGATGGGAGCGCTCGACACCGCCGTCCGCTCCGGCCGCGCGCTGTACGCGGGCATCTCCAACTACTACGACCCGGAGCTCGCCGGCCGCGCGATCGAGATCCTGCGTTCGATGGGAACGCCGCTGTTGATCCACCAGCCGAGCTACAACATGTTCCGCCGGGAGATCGAGGAGAACGGGTCGTTGCCGCTGCTCGAGCGCGAGGGCGTCGGCTGCATCACCTTCTCGCCGCTCGCGCAGGGGCTGCTGACCGATCGGTACCTCGACGGCATCCCCGAAGACAGCCGCGCGGCGAAGAGCCACGGCTTCCTCAGCAAGGACAAGATCACCGAGGAAACGGTCGCGAAGCTGCGGACGCTGAACGGTATCGCAGAGGCGCGCGGCCAGTCGCTCGCGCAGATGGCGCTCGCGTGGATCCTCCGTCACGACGCGGTCACCTCCGTGCTGATCGGCGCGAGCAGGGTCTCGCAGGTCGAGAACTCGGTCGGCGCTCTCGCGCGGCTGGAGTTCAGCGAGGACGAGCTCGACGCGATCGAGACGGCGCTCGGCGGCGGTGAGTAGCGCATGATCCGGTTCAAACACGACCTCGAGGAGGCGAAGAACCGCGTCGAAGCGTGGTGGCGCGGTGAAAACACGGGTCGCCCGGTCCTCCTGCTCAACGCGCCGCGCGACGATGCGACGGAGTACGACGGGCCGGTCACCGACGACCTCGACGCGTGGTGGACCGATCCGGACTACGTGCTGCCGCGCCTCGAGCACCAGCTATACTCGACCTACTACGCCGCCGAGGCGATGCCGGTGATCTTCCCGGTGGCCACCACGATCGTCTCGATCACGAACAAGTACCTGGGCGCGGAGAACGTCTACATCACGAAGAACACGACGTGGTCGAAGCCGATCATCGACAGCTGGGCCGACGCACCGCCGCTCGTATTCGACCCGGACAACGTCTGGTGGGAACGATCGGAACGCCTGCTGAAAGCAACGGTCGACATGATCTGCGAGAAGGGCTTCGAGGCGTACGTGGGCCTGCCCGATCTCAACGGCCCGACGGAGGTGCTCGCCGGGTTGCGCAACCCCGAGCGGCTCGCGCTCGACTTCTACGACCATCCGCAGGCGATCAAGCCGGCGCTCCGCAAGGTCCAGGACGCGTGGTTCGAGGCGTACCACCGCTCGACCGAGATCGCGCATCAGTGCGGCGGCCACTTCTGCTGGATGGGCGTCTGGAGCGTGCGGCCCATGATCGATCTGCAGTCGGACGTCTCGGCGATCATCTCCAACGAGATGTTCCGCGAGTACTTTCTGCCCTTCATCGCCGAGCAGGCGCGCGAGATCGACCGGACGATCTACCACCTCGACGGACCCGACGCGGTGCGCCACCTCGACTCGCTGCTCGAGCTCGACGAGCTCGACGCGATCCAGTGGGTCCAGGGTGCCGGTGCCGGGCGCATGACCGAGTGGATCGATCTCCTCAAGCGCATCCAGGCCGGCGGGAAGCTCATCCACGCCGCCTGCGACCCCGACGAGGTACCGGTCCTCTGCCGCGAGCTCGACCCGAAGGGGCTCCTGCTGGTCGTACGGGCGGGAAGCGAGGACGAGGCGGACGCCGTGGTCGAAGAGGCCGAACGTGCATCTGGACGCTGAGTTCCCCGGCGGCAACATCGTCGTCGAGCGCGTCGACGGCGACACGGTCCATCTGCGCCAGGATCCGCGCGACACCGAGGGGCACTGGTTCCACTGGGCGTTCCGCGTGCGCGGCGCAGAAGGCCGCAGCGTTCGGTTCGTCTTCACCGACGGTGACGTGATCGGCGTGCGCGGCCCGGCGGTCAGCGTCGACGACGGCGCGAGCTACCGCTACCTGGGGCTCAATCGCGTGCACGGTGTGTCGTTCTCGTACGACTTCGGCGAGAGCGAAGACGCCGTTCGCTTCGCGATGGCCATCCCGTATCAGGATGCCGATCTCGACGCCTTTCTCGCGCGCGACGAGGCAGGGCGCGCGGTGCGCACCGAGGTGCTCTGCCGAACCGAGCGCGGACGCGAGGTCAGAGCGATCGTCTGCGGCGACGATTCGGCGCCGCACAAGCTACTGCTCACGAGCCGGCACCACGCCTGCGAGTCGCTCGCGACGCACAGCCTCGAGGGCCTGCTCCGCGCGGCGGTCGCCGTGGACACGCTGGGCCACTGGTTTCGCACACGCGCCCAGATCCTCGCCGTTCCGTTCATGGATCTCGATGGGGTCGAAGATGGAGACCAGGGCAAGAACCGCCGTCCGCACGACCACAACCGCGACTACGGCGAGGGCATCTACGCCTCCGTGCGCGCGCTGAAAGCGCTTGTCCCGGCGTGGAGCGACGGGGCACGCACGGTTGCGCTCGACCTTCACTGCCCCTACCTCAAGGGCGGCGACACCAACGAAGAGGTCTACTTCGTCGGAAGCGCCGACGAGGCAAACTGGCAACGAACGCAGGAGTTCTGCGAGACGCTCGAGGAGGTCCAGCGCGGCCCGATCCGCTACAGCCAGTCGAGCAACGTTCCCTACGGTACCGCCTGGAACGTCCGCGAGACGGGGATCGCGGATTCCTGCTCGAGCTGGATGGCGAGCCAGCGCACGATCCACTTCGCAACGAGCATCGAGATCCCCTACGCGAACGCCGGCGGTGTCGAGGTCAGCGCCCGCAGCGCGCGGGCCTTCGGGCGCGACCTCGCGCGCGCGTTCCGCGTGTACGTAACGGCACAGTCCTGACGCTCAGCACGCGTGGACGAGCTCCGGCTCTCGCGAGCCTACGACCCGGCGCGTTGCCAGCGGTTCACGCGACGGTCGACGCGGTCGATGATGACGAAGAGGCCCAGACCCAGCAAGCTCATCGCGAGAATGCCCGCGTACATCTCCACGTAGGTGAGCTTCATCCAGGCGTCCACGATGAAGTACCCAAGCCCCACCTTCGTGAAGAAGGTCTCCGCGAAGAAGAGCACCGCGATCGCCGTGGCCGAGCCGATCCGCATCGCGGTCAGCAGCCGCGGCAGCACGCTGGGCCAGATCACGTAGCGCAGCCGATCGCTCCTCGTGCCGCCGAGCGAGTCGATCGAGAGCAGGTAGTGCTCGTCGACCGCCCGCGCTCCGTCGCGGACGGCGAGAAGCATCTGGAAGAAGAGGACGAGCGCGACGAGCACGACGCGCGCGAGGTCGCCGGTCCCGAGCAACAGCAGCAGGATGGGCAGGAGCGCGATCTTCGGGACCGGATAGAGAAGGTACGACGCCGGTGCGAGCACGCGGTCGACGCGCTCTGAGCGTCCCATCGCAAGGCCGATGGGCAGCGCCAGCCCCCCGGCGAGCGCGAGCGCGGCGAGCACGCGAAGCAGGCTCGCCCCCGCGTGGACGAGGAGCGAAGGGAGGAGCTCGCCAAAACGCAAGACGACGAGGTGCGGCGGCGGCACGACCCGCGAGCCTGCGGCGAGCGTCAGCAGGTACCATGGGATGAGAATCCAGCCGACGGCGACGAGCACCCTACGCATCGAGCTCCTCCCGAAAGCGCGCTCGCATCGCCGCGCACGCGCGGAGGTACGCCGGATCGGTACGCCGGTCGACGCTTGCAGTCATGCGCCTCGACGGCCCGACGGCCGGATCGCGACCCTCCGTGGCCGCCGCGGGGGACGGGGGCGCGGGGTTGTCGACGAGTACGAGTCGGGACGGCTCGGTACCTCCGGCACGATCGGCGAGGATGCCCACGCGGCTGCCGAGGTAGACCGCCTCCTCGATGCTGTGGGTCACCATGACGGCGGCGACGCGCGTATCTGCGAGCAGCACGAGAAGCCGGTCCTGCAGCTCCTCGCGGGTCAGCGCATCGAGCGCGGAGAAGGGCTCGTCGAGCAGGAGCACGCGCGGCTCGAGCACGAGCGTCCGCGCGAGCGCCACGCGCTGCTGCTCGCCGCCGGAGAGCTCGACGGGAAACCGGTGCTCCTTCCCCTCCAGTCCCAGGCGCGAGAGTATGCCCCGGGCGCGGGCGATCGCGTCGGAACCGGGCGCCCCCCGGCGGCGGATTCTCATTCCAAGGACTACGTTGTCGAGAACGGTGTACCAGGGGAAGAGCCCGTAGTGCTGGAGCACGAGCCCCACGCGAGCGTCGCCGCGGCCGACGGCGCTCCCGTCGACGGTGACCCGCCCGGCGGTCGGTTGCTTGAGCCCGGACAGCACGAGCAGCAGCGTCGACTTCCCGGAACCCGACCGCCCCACCACGGTCACCAGGTCGCCGGTCTCGACCGTGAGATCGAGCTGCTCGAACACCGGCTGCGGCGGTAAGGCGTGGGACGCCGCGTACCCGGCGCGACACGCGGAGGCCTCGAGCGCCGCCACCGTGCCCCCTACTCCGCGAAGGGCGGGGTCGCGACGACCTCACCGTACGGCGGAGGCGTTTCGATCAGACCCCGGTCGACCATCCACCGCGCGACATCGGCCACCTGCTCGACGGTGGGCACCGTCGCCGGCCTGTACTCGGGGATCCGCATCGTCGCCGCGGTGGGAGGCGGAAACGCCGCGCGCTCGACGATCGTCTCGCGAAACGCGTCGGGGTCCGCGTTGACCGCCTCGACCGCCCGGTCGTACGCGCACAGGAGCGCCTCGAGCTCGCGCGGCTTGGAGCGCAGCGCGCGACCGGTAGCGAGCACGACGCCGGGCGTCCAATCGAGCACCTCGGTCGTCACGAGCTCATGCGCGCCCGCGGCGGTTGCGATCCGCGTCACGGGCTCCGGCAGGACCGCGGCCTCGAGCTCGCCCGCGACGACCATCTCCAGGCGCACCGGGATCTGGGTGGTGGGCACGATCGCTACGCGCCCGGGATCGAGCCCGACCGCTGCGAGCATGCGTCCGGCGGTATAATTGATGATGCTGTCCTCGAGCAGGCCGGTCTCCACGACACCGGGCGCGTCGGGCCAGTCGGACACCGTCTCGATACCCGATGCTGCCGCGGTCACGAAGGAGAAGTACCCCTGCGTGGAGCCAAGCACGCGGTAGTCGGCGCCGTTCGCCCACGACCGGATCGCATTGACCAGATCCGAGACGGTCGCGTCGATCGCGCCCGACTGCAGCGCCGCCTCGCGATAGACCTGGTCGCGGAAGACCTCGAGCGTCACCGTGATCCCCTCGTCTTCGAAGTATCCCTGCGCCTCCGCGACGATGAGCGGGACCGAGTCGACCGCCGGCATGAGCCCGACGGTCAGCGGCTGCGCCTCGTAGCCGGCCTCGACGCCTTCCTGAACCGCCGTCGCCGAGGCGGCGAATACGGGGACGAGAACGAGGAGTACGGTGAGTGCGAGAAGGCTGAGAGGCGGGCGGTTCATACGGGGATCCCTTCCACAGACGTAATGAGCATACACTGCGGCGCGCCGGCGCACGTGTCAAGCTGTCAGTCCGCGGCGACACGCCCATCGGCGCCGATCCCGAGCAGGCGTTCAAGGTAACGCGCCGCCTCCAGTTGCTCTTCGAACGGGTTCTCCAGCTCGAGCGAGATCCAGCGCGCCGGCAGCGCGTCGGCATAGCGAGCCATGTAGTCGAAGTCGGCGAGCGAACGAAAGTTGTGATGGTCCGGACCGCCGTTCCACGCGTTCGGCTCGCCTGCGCGGATGCCGGCGACGTGACAGCAACCAATGGGGTAGCGCTCGAGTTGCCGCTCCACGGTCGCCACGTAGTCCGCCGAGCCCATGACCCGGGCGCTCTCGAGATGCGAGTAATCCGGGCAGATGCCGGCGAGCGCGGCGAGCTCGTCGTACTCCGGAGCGATCTCCACGTTTTCGACGTAGACGCACGAGGCGTACTCGGCGGGCACCTCGCCGAACGGATGCCGGCTCTTCTGCGGATGAATATTGAACAGTTCAGTACCGAACTGTTCAGCGACGAAACGCATCTCTTCGCGCGTGTAGTCGGTACGCAGGTGGACGTGCGGAATGATCAGCCCGGAAATCGCGGCCAGGTCGCGGTAGAGCTCGTTTCGCTCGGCGGGATCGAGGACGGTCGGAAAGAGCGCGATGGCGCGCACGTCGCTGCGCCGGAGATCCTCGACGAAAGCGGGGATCCGGTCGCCTTCGGTGCTCGTCAGCCCGGGGAGAATCGTCATGGACAGAGGATCGTGACGCACGACACGACGGTCAAGCGGCGGGTGGCTCCCGCAGCGTGCCGATTTCTGATAGTCTTCCGCGGCGAACACCCATGGCTACCACGACGACCACCCCCAGGCCTTCCTCCGGTATCTCCGGGCTGATCGCGCTCCTCGCCGGGGCGCACTTCAGTCACCACGTACTCACGGCGCTGATCGTGCCGCTGCTTCCGTTCATCAGGGACGACTTCGGTCTCAGCTACGCCCAGGCCGGCATCGTGAACTCCGCGTTCACGATCGCCTACGGGATCGCGCAGCTACCGGCCGGCTGGCTCTCCGACCGGATCGGACCGCGCTACATGCTTCTGATCGGCATCAGCGGCGTCGCGGCCGCCGGTGCTGTTGTCGGACTGTCGCCGGCGTACGGCGCGCTCCTCGGTGGGCTGCTCCTGCTCGGCGTCGCCGGCGGTGGCTATCACCCCGCCGCGTCGGCGGTCATCTCCAAGGTGGTCGCACCGGAGCGCCGCGGGCGCGCGCTCGGCGTACACATCGTCGGCGGCAGCACGAGTCACTTCCTCGCACCGCTCATCGCGGCGGGCCTCGTATCGCTCGTCGGGTGGCGCGGGAGCTTTCTCGCGCTCGCGGCGCCGGTCGCGATCCTGGGTTTTATCGTCTTCGCGCTCATCCAGCGGCGCATCCACCACGCGGACGAGTACGCGCGTGCCCGGGCGCCCGGGGCGACGCAACGCGAGGCAGGTGCGGCCAGCCGCGCTCCGTCTGGAAG
>CAYWJH010000025.1:20237-35167 GCA_964458555.1 uncultured Spirochaetaceae bacterium
CCGCGTTCGAGCGCGACGGTTCGCATGACCGTCTTCCTCGTGATGACCGGCATCATCTCCGCGTCGGTCGCGAGCACGATCCCGTTTATCCCGCTCTACCTCGTCGACGTGCGCGGGATCGACGACCGGCTCGCCGCCGGTTTCATCTCGATCATCTTCGGCGCGGGCTTCTTCGCCGCGCCGCTGGGAGGCTGGCTCTCCGATATCTTTGGCCGCGTACGGGTGATGATCGCGATCGGCCTGCTGAGCGCGCCGCTGCTCGCGCTGATCACGGTGGCACCCTTCCCCGTCGTCATGTTCATCCTGCTGCTCGCCATCGGCACGCTGATGTTCACCCGGATGCCCACCGCGGAGGCGCACATCGCGGCGGAAGTCAGCGAGCGTCACCGGACCACGGTGCTCGGGGTCTACTTCTTCTCAGGGATGGAGGGCAGCGCTTTGCTCACACCACTGCTCGGATCGGCCATCGACCGATGGGGATTCGAGAAGGCGCTCCCGGGCCTCGCTGCGGCGCTTGCCGCGGTGGTCGTCGTGGGCGGCATCGTCCTCGTGCTGGCGTACCGACGCCGGCCCGCGTAGCCTCCCCGCGCATCGGCAGGATCGACGACCCCCTACAGCGCGTGATCGGCACCGACGTCCTCGCGCCAGGGGCCGATGCCGGCGAGGGGACCCCGTCGACCGCCTCGAACGGCGCCGTACGCAGGCGCGCGGCGCGCAGGGCGCCCAACCGCGACCGCCCGGTCGTGGTATAGTCGAAACGATGGCGAAGCAGTATCGGTTCATGGAGGGACTTCTCGTTCGCCACGTCGTCACGGTCGACGGCGCGAGCAAGGAGCGACTGTTCACCGCACTCGCGCGTTCGGCGGCCGCCGAGCTGGACGCGGTCGACGCCGACGAGGTCCGGCAGCGTCTCCGGGAGCGCGAGGAGATGCTGTCGACGCGGCTGGGCAGCGCGATCGCCATCTCGCTGCTCTACGCGCTGACCGAACAGCGTATTCGACAGAACGACGTGATCGTGAACGTCTACGGCTCCTACGATCCCGGCGTCATTGATACGATCCAGGTCACCGATGTTGAGGCGGCGTTCCGACTCTTCTTCTCGGTATCGCGAGAGCTCTCTCGGATCGACAGCGCGTTCATCATCGACGACGACGGGGGTAATCGAGTCCGCCGGCACCTACCTGCGCGTGGACGCCGACATTCCCGCTCTCCCCTCGGGATTGGGCGCGCGGCATACGGCCGCCGCGTGGTCGTCCTCTGAAATCCGTCCGCCGCCGACGGCAGCGACCAGCGCGGCAACCGCGTAGCATCCGACCGCGAGCCCGATCGTTGCCGCGAACCCGAAGGTAGCCGACAGCAGCACAGCGAGCGGCGCGGCCACCACCGAGGCGACTCCGTTCACCGCGAGCCCCAGCCCGACCTCTCCCCGTCGCAGGTGCAGGCGCGCGACGCCGGCCGGAAAGAGCCAGCCCATCGCGAACGAAACAGGGGCGAGCAGGAGCACCGAGGCGAGGAAGCGAACCGCGGTCCCCGTGGCGGCGAGCGGCGCGCTCAGTGCGTCGAACGCGAACAGCGTCGCCAGCGCGAGCGCGACGACCGCACCACCGGCGTACGCGACTGTCCGTTCGGGCGCCGCGAGGCAACGGCCCTGCACGGCGCTCCCGACGCCGGCCCACACGAGAATCGCCGTCACGACTGCAGCGGTAGAGTACACCGGATCGCCGAGCACGAGCGTTGTCTTCTGAATGAAGAGCATTTCCAGCGCCATGAACCCGACGCCGATCGCGCCGAAGTGAGCGACCGTCCAGCCGGTGAGCGGTGGGCGTGTGTGTGCGCGCGTGCGCGCGATCACGATGGGCAGCAGGATCAGCACCGCTCCGGCGAGAAGCGCCTGCACCAACGTCACCGCGACGATGACCGGACCCAACTCGAGACGCGAGAACCAGAGGTGGCCGTACGACTCCACGTAGGTGTCCAGCGACGAGAACCGAAAGAAGTTGTGGAAGTAGGGCCTCGTATCGTGCGGAGCGTCGATGCGGTAGACCCAGCGATCGATGAACGCGCGAGGATCGTCTCCTACGAGGGCCATCGTGCCGTGGTGAAGGTAGGAGCCGGGGAACCCGGACGGACCGGCGACGCGATTGCGCTCGGTGAGGTCCTCCGGTCGAATGCCCGGGACGTAGTCGACGTCCATGACGAGCTCGCCTGCCCGGGAGACCAGCCGGTTGATGTCACCGTCGCGCAACGGATCTCGGGCAAGCATCGTCGTCGCGGCGAGATAGTTCCGCGCGAGTGCGATCCGCTCGGACGGATCGCCGCCTCCGGCGCGGACCGCCGCGGCGTAGAGCGAAACGAGTCGAAGCGTATCGCGCGGCGGCGACTGAAGACCCCGCGTCGCCGTGATCAGACCGCCCGGCCGCAGACGCTCGAGCGCGAGCGAGATCGCGTCGGTCGTGAGGAGATAGTCCTCCTCGAGCGAGACGAGCCCGGCCGATGCGGCTGGCATGCCTTCGGTGTCGGCGAGATGGATGAGATCGAAACGCCGGTCGAGCTGTGCGAGAGCGTTTCTCGGATCGAGCGAACGTACCGTAACCCGCGGGTCGTCGAAGACGCCTCCCGCAGCCACCTCGCCGGCGCCCACCAGGCGGGCGAGCGCGGGATCGGGCACCACGACCGTCACCGACCTCGCGCCCCGGTTCAGAGCGAGGAGCGCGTTCACACCGCTCGTCTCGCCGAGGATCAGCACCTCCGGCTCCTCGAGGACGGCGTAGGGAAGCGACTGCGGGAGCCAGTCCAGGATCTGCGCCCGGTGAAGGTCCTCGCCCCGAAACAGCGCGCCGGCGAGGAAACCGTCGCGCAAGAGCTGCAGCTGCTCGGGCGGCTCGGGCGCCCCAGGAGACGCGAAGAGCGTGTAGTGCATGGACGGGGCGTCGTAGAGCTCCCAGGTTGCGACCGGGCTGCGCGCGGCTGCGACAAAACGCGCGTCTCCCTGTTCCTCGAGGCGTCGAACGAACGCCCCGGCCTTGTACTCGTCTACAGCCGGCGTCCAGGGAACAGCCGCGGCCGCCGCGACGCCAACGAGCGCCACCGCCGGCGCGGCCCACGCCGGCCACCCGGAGAGCGAACCGGATCGCCTGGCGCGCACGCCCCATACCACCGCGGCGAGCGCGACAAGGCCGGCGATCAGTATCGCCACCGTGTGAGGCGGGCGGACGAAGAAGATCGGCAGCACCCCGAATCCGCCGGCGCCGCTGCCGAGCAGGTTCGCCGCGTAGGTCGGCCCGGGTCGAGCACGTTCGCGACGCAGCACGGCGCCAATGAACAGGCCGCCGAGAAAGAACGGTACGGCGAGAATCAGCGTCGCCGCCCACAGACGTCCCGCCTCTCGCGCGTCGTAGAGAAGGTACGAGAGGTCGACCGGTACGATCGACGAGCCCGGCAGAGCCCAGGCTGTGGCAACCGCGAAGCCCGCGAGCGCCCAGAGGGAGAGCTGCTCGAATCGCTCGTCGGCAAGCGCACCGAGCAGCGCGAGCAGCGTTCCGCTTGCCCCGAAACCGAGCAGCGCGGTGCTCACGACGAGGTAGACGAAGTGGTGATAGGAGGTGATCGCGAACGAGCGGATGAACACGAGTTGGAGCGAGATCACCGCCGCGGAAGCGGCCGCGAGCACGCCGAGCTCGATCGCACGCCCCGGACCGCGGAGCCGGCGGTCGGGACCATCGTGCGCCGCGCCGTCGTCCTGCGTCCTCACGCTCACTCCTGGGCGCGTCCGGTCATGGGCACGAACCGCACCGGCAGCAGCTGCGTCGTCGTGACCGTCTCCTCGTCTGTCTTTTCCACGAGAATGAGCTGCTGCACCGTGTGCACGGGCCCGACGGGGATGATCATCCGGCCGCCCGGTCGCAACTGGTCGAGCAGCGGCGGCGGGATGTGGCCGGACGCGGCGGTCACGATGATCGCGTCGTACGGCGCCGCCTCTTCCCACCCGAAGTAACCGTCTCCGGTATGGACGACCACGTTGTCGTAGCCGAGCGCGTCGAGGCGCGCCCGGGCCGATTCGGCGAGTGGCTCGACGATCTCGATCGTATGCACCGTCGCGACGATTTCGGCGAGCACCGCGGCCTGGTAGCCGCTTCCCGTTCCCACCTCGAACACGCGCGACGAGGCGTCCACCTCGAGCATCTCGGTCATGTAGGCGACGACGTAGGGCTGAGAGATGGTCTGACCGTGACCGATGGGCAGCGGACGGTCGGCGTAGGCAGCGTCGTCGTACTCCGGGGGAACGAACGCGTGGCGCGGGACGGTGCGCATCGCCTCGAGGACCGCGTCGTCGGTGATGCCCTGCGAGGCGATCCGGCTCTCGACGAGCCGCTCGCGCTCGGTCACCCGCTCGTCGAAGGCAGACGCGTCCGAGGCGGCGTCGTGTTCGACGCGCGGAGCCGGAGCATCGGCATCCGGTTGCTCCTCTCCTGCGCCGCCGGCTGAAAGCGACGACGGGACAGCAAGGCAGAGCGCCAGGACCAGTACTCGCACCATCACTCCTTCAGTATTGGGCCGGTGAGGCCGTCGGTCAAGGACGCGGATAGCTCGTCGACTACGGCTTCGTAAGCCGGATGCCGATCTGGCGTCCTCCGCGGTTGATCCCAAACTCCACCTGGCCGCTCGCCTCGTTCAGCTCGCGATAGAACGACTGTGCGTCCGGAGTGGCGTTGCCGTTGATGTTCTCGACCACGTCCCCGCGACGGACCCCCGCCGCCGCGACCGGCGTTTCGGCGATCACGCGAATCGCGATCACGCCCTCTACCGACGACGGTATTCCGGTCTGCTCGCGGATCTCGTCGGTGACCGGGATCACGCTCAGACCCGGCCAGAGGTTCGACGGGTCGTTGAGCTCTTCCTGCGGCGGCTGCTCGTCGAGCGTGATGGTCACCTCGCGCTCCTCACCGTAGCGGATGAGCGTGAAGCTCACCTCGGTACCGGGTCGGTTCCCCCCGACGGAACGCGCGAAGTCGGTCGCGTTGTCTACGCTCGACCCGTCCACGGCGGTCACGTAGTCTCCGGGCATGATATCGCCGCCGGAGGCGGGCGAGGCGGTGTGGACGTTGCCTATCAGCACGCCGCTTTCATCGGCGACCCCGAGGTCTTCGAGGAGCCCGGGCAACGCACGGGAACCGGCGGTGCTCGCGGTCACGCCAAGCCAGCCGTAGACGATGCGCCCTTCTTCGATGAAGTCGTCGATCGCGCTCTGCACGACGTTCACCGGGATCGCGAAGCCCAGCCCGACGCTACCGCCGGACTGCGAGGCGATCCAGGTGTTGACGCCGACGAGCCGTCCGTCCAGGTCGACGAGCGCGCCGCCGGAGTTCCCCGGGTTGACCGCGGCGTCGGTCTGGATGTACTCGGTGAACCCGCCGACAGGCGTCCCGGGCTGAGCGGTCCGCCCGACGGCGCTGATGATTCCGGCCGTGACGGTCGACTCGAACCCGAAGGGATTGCCCACGGCGAGCACCCACTGACCGGTACGCGCGTCGTCGGAGTTACCCAGGTCGATCACCGGTATGCTGTCCGAGCTCGTGAACTCGAGCAGCGCGAGGTCGGTGCGCTGGTCGCCACCCACGAGGCTCGCCTCGAACTCCCTGCCGTCGTCGAGCACGATGCTGATCTCGTCGGCATCCTGAACGACGTGGTAGTTCGTCACCACGTAGACCGTGTCACCGTCGGTTCGGACGATCACGCCCGATCCAAGCCCCTGTCGCGGCTGTTGACCCTGCTGATCCGGGTTGCCGAAGAAGTACTCGAAGAGCGACTGGGGCTGCTGCTGGACGACCTGCAGGACGTTGACCTCGACGACCGAAGGCAGTACCCCGTCGGCGACGTCCATGAACGCCTGCTGCATCTCTTCCGGGTTCGCGATGACCGTGCGTGTAACTTCGCCGCCCTGTTGCTGCCGCTCCGCGTCCTCGGCAGAACCGCTCGAGCAGGCCGCCGGCGAAACGAGCAGTATCAACGCGAGGCTGATGACGCCCCACCGTGTCCGTTGTTCGTACCCTGGTCTCATACTATCTCCTCTCGCGAGACACCGCCCCGCGTGCTCATGACGATTCGACATCGCGGCGTTTCGCTCGCGTATCGAGTCGGCCACGCACATACGTGCCTCCCTGCTTACCAAGGTCACGTACATCGCGAGGGCTGAGAATAGACCAAATGGGGTGCCGGCGCTCCCGCCTACGACCAGGCGGCGAAGCGCCTGAGCGTTCTCTCCGCGGTCTCTTCGTCCCGCACGCCGGCGACGTCGGCGACGAAGACCCCCTCCGGACGCAGGTTCTCGAAGAGCAGATGCGCGTTGTCGACGCTCACGTCGAGGATCTGCATCGCCTTCCCGGCGCGCTGGATGCGCTGGTAAACGGGGATCCAGCGTTCGAGGTCCTCGTTCCCGGCTCCGGGGACGAACTGGACCGCGTCGAGCTCGTCGATGCTCAGAACGAGGTCGAGGTGGCGCAGCGCGTCGGGCCCGTCGAGGTGGTAGATGCTGCGGTCGAGGAAGCGGCACTCGTCGCGGATCCCGTCGAGGAAGAACTCCTCGAACATCGCTGGACCGATGAGCGCCGAGAAGTCGTTGCTGGGGATGTAGTACTTCCCGTAGCTCACCAGCGGAAGCCACGAGGTGGTGGGCATACCGGCCGCCCGGATGCGCTCGTAGAAGACGTCGTAGGCGCGAAAGTACTCGTTCGCCGCGTCGTCGACGAGGCGTTTCACGTAGACGGGGTTCTCGATGAGGTCGATCGCGAGCCGCGCCGGGTCGCGCAAGGCGGCGAGATGATCACCACCCGGATGGAAGTCGGTGAGGCCCACGATGAAGCGGCCACGACCGGCCTCGATGAGCCTGTCGGTATAGTCGAGCGTCGCGATAAAGAGCGGGTGCTCCATGTCCAGGTGGGCGCGGGGCGCGTCGCGCTCCCACTCGTCGATGCACGGCTCGGACCACGTCGTGGTCTCGCCGAACTCGTAGCCGGCTCCGCACCACGCCGAGAAGATCTCCGGCCCCATGTTCGGCCACGCGATGGGCATCGCGTCCCCGAGAAACCGCGTGTGCTCGACCCGCCACACGTCACGCTCCACGCGCGCGGCGACGTCGAGCCAGCGGGAGCGCTCGTCGGGGTAACGCTTCGTGAGCGCCCGCGGCAGCGCGCCGGGGTCGTGAGGCAGCGGCAGCGTGATGCCCACCGGCGGACGGTCGGCGACATCGCGGTTCCAGAACGCCTCGTAGCGTTCGTAGGATCGGGCGAAATCGGGCTTGAGCTCAAAGGTGGTATCCGGTCGCATACGCGCTCCTCGGGCATGATACCATAGACCGGTACGCGTTGACCCGGCCCCCCGATCGGGGCATCTTGACCGCATGCAGGAACTCTCAGCCGAAACGTGTCGCCGCATGATCGACGAGGGCGAGGTACCGGAATCGATCCGCACGGCGAGCGAGAAGGTCGCCGTCGTGCTGACGCAGAGCTGGTGCCCGGAGTGGCTCGTGATGCGACGCTACCTCGACGGGCTCGACGAACCGGGGATCACCGTCTACGCCGTCGTCTACGATCGGCTCGAGAACTTCACCGACGTCATGGCGTTCAAGGAGACGGTCTTCGGCAACGACCTGATCCCGTACGTACGGTATTACCGAGACGGACGGCTCGTCGCCGAGACCAACGCCGTCTACCTGAGGAAGAAATTCCTGAAGAAGCTCGGCGGGTAGCGCCGCCTCCACCGCCGGACGCTCTACCCGGGCGGCGCCGCGGGGCGGGCCTCACCGCTCTCGCCCGGTGTACCCTCCGCCGCCGCGCCGCCAGCCGGCGCTGCCCAGGATGGGCGCGTAGAGGTCATCCTCCGGTGGAATGACCAGCTCGGCGAGCTCCTCGTCGGTGGGTACGCGTCGCTGGAACTCGACGAAGGGCAGCTCGCGGATGACCGCGAGCGGCGTCTGCTCAGCGCCCTCGCCCATCACCGTCACCGCCGCGGCGGCGAGCCCGGCGGCGACGTTCGATCTCGTCATCGCGAGCGGGCGGCCGAAGAGATCGGCGGTGCCCACGAGATCGTTGACCGCGCGGAACCCGGCGTGCGCGATGACGATGCCGCCCACCCCCATCCGAAGCGGCGCCGATGTGCTGTCGGTGACGATCACGCCGAGCTCGCGCGTACCGAATCGCTCTACGAGATGCCTCCACGCCTCGTTCGCCGAGCGCTGCGGGTCTCCGGGCCAGAGCACGATCATCCCACCGGTGTTCGACTCGTCGACCCCGGAGGAGGGGATGAGCACGTTGTGCTTGATCGTCAGGCTAACGTGGTAGCGGTTACTCGAGCGCGGGAGGAACGAATCGGCCTCCTCCTCGATCACGCGCGTCTTGTCGACCTGCGCGGGATCGACCACGCGGCCCTCGCAGAGCGCGACCACCTTGGAGGTGATCGCGAGCACGCTGCCGGGCTCGAGCGACGCGATCGACTCGTCGATGAGCGCTTTCACCGACAGCTCGCCGGCGGTCACTCGCCTCGTGCGGACAGGCTCCACGATCATGCGACACCTCCCTCCGCGGCGGGCACCGGCTTCGAGCGCGAGCGAACGGCGATCCAGAAGGTCGCCACGAGCAGGACGAGGAGTACCGCGGGCACAGTAAACGCGACCGCGAGCGAGGCGGTCTCGGCAAGGAAGCCCACGAACCACTGGAAGATCGCCGCGCCGGAGGAGGCGCCCATCGCCATCACCGCGGTGACCGTGCCCGTCTTCTCGGGTACCCGGTTGTTCAGCTCCGCCATCACGTTCGGGAAGATACCGGCGAGGCAGAGGCCGATCCAGGTCAAAAAGACGTAGGGGCCGACGATACCGTCGGCGAGGAGAAAGAGCCCCACTCCGACCGCTCCCATAACCCCGGAGACCGCTACGAGCGAAAGGCTCGAGAACCGGTTGCCAAGGACGCTGTTCGCGAACCGGCCCGCCATGATCGCGGTCCAGAGAATCGACAACCCGGTCGTCGAGGCGACGGTGGAGAGGCCGAGCTGTTTCTGGAGGTAGTAGACGACCCAGCTCGACACACCGACCTCGGCCCCCACGTAGAGAAGAAGCGTCAGCGCGCCGAGCACCGCGTGCGGCATCCGAAGCACCTCGCCCACGTGCGCGAGGGGGTGCCGGCGGGGGCCGTCGGGGCGCGGAGCCCTGGGAAAGCGTGCGGAGAACGTCCACAGCGCGAGCGCTCCGGTGGGAATGAGCGTGAAGAACATGATCGGCCGCCACGCCCCGGTCGCGTCGAGGTAGAGGCCGATCAGAAACGGCCCCGCGACCGCGCCCACGCTGAAGAACATGTGCACGAGGCTCATGACCGAGTGGGCCGACTTCGTGCTGCGCCTCAGCGTAGGCATGACGTTGGCCGACGTCTCGACGAACGACGCACCGAGATGCAGCAGCAGGTTCGCGGCGACCGCGAGGATGAACACCGGCGCGATGCCGAAGAGCACCAGAAAGACGAGCTCGATCCCGAGCCCGACGAGCAGCGCCGCGCGCACGTTGATCCGATCGATCAGCGCGCCGGCAAAGAGCGGGCCGGCCACAAACCCCACCGAGCCCATGCCCAGGAGGATCCCGGTGACGCCCTCGCCGATGCCAAAGGTCTCCATGAGGTCGGGAACCAGCGGTCCCACGAGCAGCAGGATGATCCCGTGCTGCGCCATGGAGGCAAAGTTGAGCGCTGCGATCTGTCCGTCACTGGCTGGTTGTCGCATGGTCGCGCGCATTCTACATGGGATCGATCCGCGCGACCAGCGAGAATGCGACCGCTACCCCGCGGCGTCCGCGATCTGGACCGCCAGTCCCTCGAGCAGCTCGTCGAGGTACGCCCGGCCGCGGCTCCCCGGCTCGCGCGGGAAGACGACGATGTAGCCGTAGGCACCCCCCGGCGTATCGCCCAGGTCGGCGATGAACGCCTCGTGCCAGCCGGTGCTCGAGGTCACGGTGAGGAAGTATCCCTGCACGCCGCGACCCGTCGTGTGGGCGAGGAGCTCCATCGACTCGAGCTCGTCGGCGCGTCCGCTGCCCATCGCGCGCATGAGCGACAGCCCCTGGATCGCCGCCATGTCGAGGTCGGAGAGCACGCCACCGCGCTCGACGAGACGCGCGGCGACGGCGGCCTCCTCGTCGCGGCGGAACCAGAACTCGAGGAACCGGCTCTCACCGTCGGGCGGCTCGATCCGGATGTCGGCGGAGGTAGACAAGGTGAATCCGTCCAGCCCGTACCAGCTGTCCGCGGGGATCGCCGCGACGACGACAGCCGCGAGGATGATACCAATGCACAGGTGTCTCATACGCGGAGTATATCATCCGTGCGGGAAAGGTCACCCGACCCGGGTGCAGTCGCGCTCGCCCCGCGCCCGCTCAAATTTCAGTTGACCGCTCGCGAAACCCGGTCTACTCTGAATGCTGCATGAACCTTCTTGCCGTGGGCGGTAGCGGAATCGTCGGGACGATCGTCCTGCCCTATCTCGTCGAGCATCACACCATCCGCGTGTACGATCTCTCGCCGCCGCAGGTCGACCGCTGCGAGTACGTGAAAGGAAGCGTCACGGACCACGAGGCGCTCGTCGCGGCGGCGGACGGCGTCGACGCGCTCATCTATATGGCGATGGGTAACCAGCGCTGGCAGGAATGGGGCGGCTCTGAGACGTCGATGGACGTCAACGTGAAGGGCCTGCACTTCGCGCTCCGAGCGGTCGCCGAGGCCGGTGCAACGCAGGCGATCTACTGCAGCACAATGTCGGTCTACGCCGATCTCAAAAACCGGTACTTCGTAGACGAAGACGTCCAGCCCGACGAGACGAACATCTACGGCTTCACGAAGTGGCTCGGCGAGGAGGTGTGCCGCAACGCCTCCCGGCGATGGGGCATAGACGTTAACGCGCTGCGCCTCTGCCTGCCGCTCGCCCCCGACGAGTGGAAGCGGCGCGTGCGGCGCGATACCCCCGACTTCGCCACCTCGGGTGACGACCTCGCGCGCGCGATGCTCGCGGCGCTCGAGTTCGCAGGCGGCTTCCAGGTCTTCATGATCGGCGGCGACTACCAGCAGAAGTTTCTCAATATGGCAAAGGCGAAGCGGCTTCTCGGATGGGAACCGCTCGCACGACCAGTACAGTGAGGAGGCATCGATGGCGTTCAACGTGAAGAAGCGGGGCAAGATCACCTACTACTACAACGGCGAGGCGCCCGTACTCTCGGCGCTCGTCACCGAGGAACAGCCCGACGGCGACCTGAAGATCTACTTCGCCGGGCTGACCGGCGGGTACTCGGCGAAGGGCGTCCTGGGCCTCGACGAGCTCACGACGATGGAGCCGGAGAAGGAGGTCCCGCTCGTCTTCCGCAGCTGGGAGAAGTGGCTGCAGGAGGCGGAGATCTGCGAGTCGATCGCAGACGTCGACTTCATCGAGATCCACGCCTTCGGCTGCCAGCCCAAGTCGCCGAGTCCGCTCACCGACCCGGCCGGGTACCGGAAGGAGCAGGAGCGCCTGCGCGCCGCGTACGCGAAGGCGTACTCCGGCTTCTTCAAGGAGAACTGCCCGGACAACGGAGTCCCGGCTCGATTCACCGTGCACGTGGTGGACGTGCCCGACGAAGCGGCGTCGTACGAGTTCTACGGCGTGGGTCTGCTGCAGCGCTCGCTGCAGAAGTAGGCACGCATGGCATCACGCGAAGCACCCGCACTGGCAATCACCGGCGGCCGCGTCATGGACCCGGCAAACGGCGTCGATCGCGTCGCCACCGTCGGCATTCGTGACGGAAAGATCACCGCGGTGGGGGACGTGCCGATCGGGCCGGAGACGAAGGTCATCGACGCGACCGGCCTCCTCGTCACCCCCGGTCTCCTGGACATCCACGTCCACGTCTACCACACGCGCGAGCCCGAGGGCCTGAGCGTCATCGCCGACCATCACACCTTGCGCTCGGGCGTGACCACGGTCGCCGACACCGGTACCGCGGGCGCGAACTACTTCCTGCACTTCAAGCGTACCGTGATCGACCAGTCGAAGACCCGCATCTTCGCCTTCGTGAACGTCGTGAAATCGGGGATGGTCGGGCCGTTCGAGCACGACCCGGCGGAGATGGACCCCGAGCAGGCCGCCGGGATCGTTCTCGCCTATCCGGAGATCTGCGTCGGGATCAAGACGGCGCACTACTGGACGAGCGCGCCGTTCGACGAGATCCACACGCCGTGGCTCTCCGTCGACCGCGGCCTGGAGGCGGCGCGGCTGTGCGGCAAGCCGCTCATGGTCGATTTCCATCCGCGGCCCGAGCGACCGTACGACGAGCTGCTGCGCAAGATGAGCCCGGGAGACATCCACACGCACGTCTTCGCCCAGCAGTTCCCCGTCCTCGACGAGCAGAACCGCCCTCAGGCGTTCTACCGCGAGGCCCAGGAGCGCGGCATCGTCTTTGACCTGGGGCACGGCGCCGGCAGCTTCTGGTTCCGCAACGCCATCCCCAGCTTCCGTGACGGCTTCTACCCCGACTCGATCAGCACCGACCTCCACAAGGGCAGCGTGAACGGCCCCGTCTTTTCCATGCTCGCGACCATGTCGAAGATGCTCGCGATCGGGATGAGCCTGGAGGACGTGATCGAGAAGTCCACCGTCGCGCCGGCTCGCGAGATTGGCCACCCGGAGCTGGGCACCCTGGCAGCCGGGAGCGAGGCCGATGTGGCGCTCCTGCGGCTCGACGAGGGAGAGTTCGGGTTCTACGACTGCGCGAAGGTCCGCGTGAAGTCGCAGCGGTCGCTCGGCTGCGCGATGACGATTCGCGCCGGGGAGATCGTCTACGACGAGAACGCGCTGAGCATGCCCGACTGGGCCGACACACCGGAGGCACGATGAGCACAACCACGGCACGATCGGCCTACGCGCAGCTCGGGTTGCGCCCCGTCGTCAACGCGTGCGCGACGCTTACACGGCTCGGCGGCTCGATCATGCCGCCGGAGGTCGTCGCGGCGATGACCGAGGCAGCGAAGAGCTTCGTCGACCTCGAAGAGCTGCAGCGGCGGGTCGGCGCGCGTATCGCCGAGCTCACGCACAACGAGGCGGCGTACGTCAGCTCCGGCGCCGCGGCCGGCATGGTCCTCGCGACCGCCGCGTGCACCGTCGGCATGGACAAGGTCGCCCACGCGCGCCTGCCACGTCTCTACGACGTAAAGAACGAGATCATCGTCCAGGCGATGCACCGCAACGGATACGACTACGCCGTCCGCCAGGTGGGCGTCACCGTCGTCGACGTGGGAGGCTCAGACGGGACCGACCGCGAGGAGCTCGAGGCGGCGTTCACCGATCGAACCGCCGCGGTCTTCTGGTTCCAGGGCGCGATGAACGCGCCCGGCGAGCTCCCGCTCGCCGAAGTGATCGAGATCGCGGACGCGCACGACGTGCCGGTCCTCGTCGACGCCGCGGCGCAGCTCCCGCCGGTCGAGAACCTCTGGCGCTTCACGCAGGCCGGCGCGGCGCTCGCGCTCTTCTCCGGCGGTAAGGACCTCGCCGGGCCACAGTCGAGCGGTCTCGTCCTCGGCCGCGCGGACCTCATCGAGGCGTGCCGCTTCCACGGGAACCCGAACCAGTCGGTCGGGCGGCCTATGAAGGTAGGCAAAGAGGAGCTCGCAGGCTGCCTCGCCGCGGTAGAGCGCTACATCACGATGGACCACGAGGCGCGAATGCGCGGGTTCGAGGACACCGTTGCGTTCTGGGTCGACGGTCTCGACGAGCTGCCCGGCGTCGCTGCGGCGCGCGACTTCCCGAACGAGGCGGGCCAGCCGGTGCCGTGGACGCTGGTGACCTTCGCCGACGAAACCACGCGCGACGGCATCGTCGACCGGCTGCGCGCCGGCGAGCCGAGCGTAGCGGTCGCGAAGGCACACGGCGCCGCGATCCACCTCAACCCCATGACGCTCCAACCCGGCGAGGCGGAAACCGTGCTCGAGCGGCTGCGGGAGGAGATCGGAGGGTAGGAGGGCGCTCCCGGGTGCAAGCGGGGCCTCCGCGGCCCGCGCCCGAGACGATCGCGTCTACCTACCCGCGAGAACCGCCGCCGTCTCCCGCCAGGCGACGAGCTGCATGCGCGGCAGGTGGAACGGTCCCTTCCAGAGGTTGCCCTTGAGCGGCACCGAGACCCGCCCGTCGCGGTGGAGGTAGCCGTACCATTCGCCGTGCTCGCGGTCGGGGAAATGCGCGTAGGCCCACTCGTGCACCTGCTCGTGCATCGCGGCGTAGCGTTCGCGGCCGGTAAGCCGGTACGCCATGAGCGAGGCGATGATCGCCTCGCAGTGCGGCCACCAGAACTTCATGTCGTGCCAGTACTCCTGAACCGGCCGGCCGGTGACGTCGCGGAAGTAGAGAATGCCGCCGTACTCGGTATCCCACGCCCACTCCCACATCCAGTCGAGGATCGTCGTACCGAGCTCCACAAGGCGCGGGTCGTTGCCGCGGTCGGACGCTTCGGCGAGGATGAACCACGCGGCCTCGATCGAGTGGCCCGGCGTGATCGTCCGCCAGTCCATGTGGTCGATGATCGCTCCGTCCGGCGCGACCGTCTCCATGACGACCCGGCGCTCGGGGTGCACGAAGTCACGCTCGATCTCTGCGATCGCCCGGTCGATCCGCTCGGTGTACGTCTGCGGATCCGCGGCGACGCGCCTCACGATCTGCGCGGTGACGATCATGATCATGGGGACGGCGAGTCCCTTCGCGGGTCGAACGGTCGGGTCGAACTTGGGCGAGATCGCCGCCGGATCGGCGAGGGTTCGCTCGACGAGCGAAAACAGCTCCTCGGCCTCGCGCGCGGCCCGCGCCGCGCCCGGCGGGTCCGCCTCGCGCGCGGCGGGAGAACCGAAGAGCACCCGTCCGAACTCCAGTCACGGGAAACGAAA
>CAYWJH010000026.1:0-34381 GCA_964458555.1 uncultured Spirochaetaceae bacterium
TCATAGCAGATGAACGGGTCCGAGGTCAACTGCCGCTCGCGCCGAGCGGTGGCCGTCGGCGACGGTCGGCTGTCGGACCGACGTACTCCGCGGGCCGCTACTCGATACCAAAGAAACGCTTCGAGTTGTCGAACAGCTGCTCGGCGAGCTCTTCCTCGTCCATCTCGCGGAGCTCTGCGAGAAACGTGAGGTTTTCGCCCAGATAGGCGGGTTTGTTGCGCTTGCCGCGATACGCAGATGGAACCATGAACGGGCTTTCGCTCTCGATGAGCATTCGCTCGATCGGCATGTTCCGCGCGGTCTCGTGGAGGTTACGCGCGTTGCGGTAGGTCACGTTTCCGGCGAACGAGATGTAGAGCTCGAGCTCGAGCGCCTGCTCCGCGTACGCCCAGTCTTCGGAGTAGCAGTGGAGCACTCCGCCCCGGCGCGGAATCTTCTGTCGCAGGATCTCGAGCACGTCTCCGCCGGCGTCGCGGTTATGGATGACGACCGGCTTGCCGAGCCGGTCGGCGATCTCGAGCTGCGCGATGAAGAGCTCTATCTGCGAGTCCTTGTCGCCGAACTTCCGGTAGTAGTCGAGTCCGATCTCGCCGATCGCGACGACCCGGTCGAGCTGGGCGCCCTCTTCGATCTTGTCCCGCCAGTCGCGTCCGGGGTTCGTGACCTCGGACGGGGAGACGCCGACCGCGTGATACACGTGCGATGCGGTCCTCAGGTTCTCGTAAACCTGGAAGAAGTCGCGAAGGTTATTGCAGATCGAGAGAATGCCTTCTACCTTCTCCCGCTTTGCTTCCTGAACCACGATCAGCTGCTCAATCGGGTCCTCGTGAATGAGCCCGATGTGGGCGTGAGAATCGAATAATCTCATAGTTCGTCCGTGTCGATGATCCTAGTGTATTGGAATGCGGATTCTGTGCAGAACATATCACTGGTGAGGCTCGACGTCAACAAACGGTCGTCGAAGTCGCTATTTGACAAAAAGTTACGCGCATGCTACCGTTCACGCGTACAATCTAAATGAGTCTTCCAAACCGGCAGGAGATAGAGGTGAATCAAGACCCCAAACCAGGAGCGCACGGCGGCACCGTCCGCAACCGACGGCAGCCCATATCCATGCGTCTGCGGTCAGGGCTCCGGAGCCTCGGCGCGTTCCTGCGGCGGGTCGCGCGATCGGGCAAGCAGCGATTCACCATCATGTTCATCCCGCACTCGGAGAAGCGGGTCCTCAATCTCCAGCTCAACACCTTCGCGCTCCTGTTCATCGCGGTGGTCGTCGTGGCCGTCGTCTCCGGGTTCTTCTATCTCGCGACCGTGTTTACCGGTACCGAACGGCTCGCGAACGAGACCGGCTCCCGCCTGCGCGAGGCGGAGGCGAGTCTCGAAGAGGTTCGTCAGCAGGTGGGCGAGTTCCTCCAGGTCTGGGACGAGTTCGAGGGAACGCTGTCGGGCACGCTTCAGCGGCTCGACATCGATTCGGCGAGCGGGGACGACTCCCCTTCCGCGGGAGGGGATCTCGCGGCGATGCTCGGTCTCGAGCAGGTCGCCGACGGCGAGATGCGTGAAATCATGGAACTGCAGAGTGTCGTCGCCTCGTTGCGTTCGTCCATGGGTCCGCTGGACGAGATCTCGGAGGTGCTCGACCTGCACAAGCAGCTGTTGAGCGACATTCCGAATTACTGGCCCGTCATCAACGGGCACGGCTACGTCACGATGGAGTTTGGACCGAACATCCATCCCGTCCAGGGCATCTGGTACATGCACAAGGGCATCGACATCGCCTTCTATCCCGGCACGCCCATCATCTCGGCGGCCAACGGCGTGATTACCGACGCCGGTTTCGACAACGTGAGCGGCTACGGCGGCTATGTCGAAATCGACCACAACTACGGGTTCCGAACCAAGTACGGTCACATGGACCGTGTGGACGTCAACGAGGGCGACGAGGTCGTCCAGGGGCAGCGCATTGGCACGATGGGCAATACCGGGATGTCTACCGGAACGCACCTCGATTTTCAGATCTGGATCGGTACGGAGAACATCGACCCGGCCTATTTCCTGAAGCTCTCGAAACCCGACTTCAACCGGCGTACCCGCAACAGGTTCTAGACCAATGGCGGCGAGGCGAGGCACCGAAGAGAGCCTGATCAACTCGATCGTCGGCCCTGGAACGTTCTTCCGCGGCCATCTGGAGCTGAACGGGCTCCTGCGCGTCGACGGCGATTTCTCCGGGTCCGTCAAGACCGACGGCCGGGTGATCATCGGACAGGCGGGCCGCGCGGATTGCGCGATTCAGGCCGGCACGGTCGTCGTGGGCGGGCTCTTCCGCGGCGAGATCCTCGCCTACCAGAAGGTCGTTCTCCTCTCCTCGTCGATCGTCATCGGTACGATCTCCGCACCGCGGCTCGTCGCCGAAAGCGGCGTTATGCTCAACGGGCGCTTTGCCGTCAGCGGCAGCGTCGAGAACCTCGTAGAACCGGGGGATCTCGCTGCGCGACGGAAGAAGCTGCTTCTCGAGAGCGTGCGTACGCGCGAGTCGTCCGAAGCGGTGACCGGGCACGCCGATCAGCGTACCTCTGCGGAGCCGAGCCCGGAGAAGACCGCGGGCGACCCCGATCTCGCCGAGCAGTCTGGTACACACGAGTCGCGTCAGCACAGCGTTGCGGTCGCGCGGGGAAGCGATAGCGAGTGGAACGTATAAGCGGCGACGGGTTCTTCAGCTACCGTCGCGACGTCGAGAAGAAGAAGGATTCCCGGCGGGCCGATTCCTCGCAGTCGGTTCGGTCGTTTTCCTCGAGACTCGACCCCGCCGACGGATCCCACCAGGCGGGACTGACCGGTCTCGAGGCGGTTGAGGAAGAGTCGGCCGCCTTGCTCGACGCCGTTTTCGAGGCCGGCGACCGGCTTAAGCGGCAGCGTGACACCGCGACGCTGATGGCGTATAAGGAGACCGTACGGCGTTTCCTGAACGCCGTGGTGCGCCGCGGGCTCGACATTGAGGAACGCACATCCGGTTCGAACATCCTTCGGCGTAAGCGCTACGCGCTCGTGAAGGTCGTCGACGGCAAGCTCGAGCAGCTCGCCGCCGGCATGATCTCGAACCAGCGCGAACAGCTCCAGCTGCTCGCGCGCATCGACGAGATCAACGGTCTCCTGATCGATCTCAGCCAGTAGGGGGAATTCATGGTGGGCACGCCATGTGCACATTCGTTTTCGGTCACCGGAGGGCCGGGAGTCGTCGTCCTCGTCCGTGTACTGCACACGCTCGAGACGCACCTGTGCCGCGTCGGCGACGGGATGACCGTCTCGTGCGGCGATCACGTCGTGATTCCAACGCGCTACGGTCGCGATCTCGCGCGGGTGGTCGGCCCTGTTCGCGACGAGAATCGCGGACAGTACGGGGAAGTCATCGGGCTTCATCGAGTCGCGGTGAAAGAGGACCTCGATCGCTACGAGGAGAACGAGAAGCGCGGCGACGACGCGCTTCTCGTCTGCCGCCGGCTCGTCGACGAGCACGGGCTGCCGATGACGCTCGTCACCGCGCACTACGTGCTCGACGAGCCTCGGCTCGTCTTCTTCTTTACGGCCGAATCGCGCGTCGACTTCCGCAATCTCGTGAAGGATCTCGTACAGGAGTTCAACCTGAGAATCGAGCTGCGCCAGGTCGGCGTGCGCGACGAGTCGCGGATGACCGGTGGGCTTGGCGTCTGCGGTCGGGTGCTCTGTTGCAACGGCGTGAGCGACCGGTTGAAGGCGGTCTCGATCAAGATGGCGAAGGTCCAGGGCCTGTCGCTGAATTCGATGAAGATATCCGGTCCGTGTGGGCGGTTGCTCTGCTGCCTCGCCTACGAGTACGACTTCTACCGGCAGGAGAAACGCGGGCTTCCGAACGTCGGCGCGCGCGTGCGCTACGACGAGACGTCCTTTCGGATCACCGAGGTCAACGTGCTGACCGGACAGATCCGCATGGAGGGTGACGGACGCGCCCTGACCTTTCCGTCAGGGCGCATCTACCAGGACGCGAAGACCCAGCGCTGGATGGTCGACGATCGGCCCGACGAGGGTGGCCTCGAGACCGCGGTCGCCGTTCAGAATGAGATCACGATTCAGGCCGATTCTTCGGACTGCTGATACTGCAGACGGTAGAGATTGTAGTAGATCCCCTCCGCGGCGATGAGCTCGTCGTGGTCTCCTGTTTCGACGAGCTCGCCGTGCGAGAGCACGATGATCCGGTCCGCGTTCTTGATCGTCGAGAGCCGGTGCGCGATCACGAGCGCGGTTCGGTTCTCCATGACCGTTTCCACCGCGCGTTGGATCAGCTGCTCGGTCTCCGTGTCGATGTTCGACGTCGCCTCGTCCATGATAATGATGCGCGGGTCGTGCGCGAGAATCCGGGCGAAGCTCAGCAGCTGGCGTTCTCCGGTCGAGATATTGCTCGCGCCCTCGGTGAGACGCGTCTCGTACCGCGCGGGCAGCCGCTCGATGAACCGATCGGCCTGGACCATGTGCGCGACCTCTTCGATCCGATCGTCGCTGAGCGGCAGGCCGAGCGCGACGTTGTTCCGGATGGTGTCGTTGAAGAGGAAGACGTCCTGCTGGATCGGCTGCACGAGCGTTCGTAGCCGGTCGAGGGAGTACTCGCGCAAATCCACACCGTCGAGACGGATGCTGCCCTCCTGGATGTCCCAGAGGCGGGTGAGAAGGTTTGCGATCGTCGTCTTCCCGGCGCCGGTATAGCCGACCACCGCGACCGTTTCGCCCGGCTCGATCGTGAGCGTGAGGTCGCGGATGACCGGCTCACCCTCCTTGTACGCGAACCAGACGTGGTCGAATTCGAGCCGGCCGCGCGCATCTGCGTCGACGGTGCCCTCGTCGGTGATTCGATCGGTGTTGTCGAGCATCTCGAAGACGCGCTCGCTTCCGGCCATCGCGCTCTGCACGATCGTAAACTGTTCGGAAATCTGCATCACCGGCTGGTAGAAACGGCGGATGAGATTGACGAAGGCGATGAGCACCCCCAGCGACACGAGGCCGGAGAGCAGAAAGTTCGCACCGAAGTAGACGACGATTGCGATCGACGTGGAGCTGAAGAGGTCGATGAGCGGACGGAACGTCGCGAACACGTACATCTCGCCCAGGTTCGACTTCATGAGCTCGTCGTTGCGTTCCTGAAATCCTTCGCGTGCGTGTCGTTCGCGGACGAAGAGCTGGACGATGGCCATGCCGGAGAGGTGCTCACTGAGGTAGGCGTTGAGCCGGGAGACCCACATCCGTACGCGGCGGAACGCCTCGCGGGCCTTGCCGCGGAAGAAGATCGTCAGCAGAATCACCGGGGGCAACGTCGCGAGGGTCACCAGGCCGAGCCGCCAGTTGAGCAGCATGATCGTCACGATCGCACCGATCATCTTCGTGAAGTTGCTGATGAGGTTGATGAGGACCTCGGTGAACAGCTGGTTGACCGTCTCGATGTCGTTGGTGACCCGGGTGACGAGGCGGCCGACGGGGTGGTCCGACAGGTAGCCCAGCCGCTGGCGGACGGTGTGGCTGAAGAGCTCGGAGCGCAGGTCCTTCATGACTCCCTGTCCGGTGAGCGCCATGAGGTATCGCTGACTGAAGGTGAAGAAGAACACGCTGATCAGCAGCACCATGAAGACCCGCGTCGTCCGCTCGAGCTCGTCAATATCCGCACTTCGGACGGTCCGTCGGGCTTCATCGCTGAGCTCTTCGAGTGACCGGGCCTCGATCGACGCGTAGGGCTCGCCCTCGTGCGTCCCGTAACCGACGGCGAGATCCTCGAAGCGCCCGTCGAACGCCTCGACGACCTGCTGGTCGTAGGGAAAGAGGTAGTAGCCGATCTGCTCGATAATGCCTTCGTCTTGGAGCCGTCGGCGGACGACACCGCTCAGCGCGACGAGCTCGTCGTCCTGGACGTACGTAGCCTCGTCGAGCACGATCGCCTCGCTGACATCGAGGTTCTGCAGCTCGTCGCGATCCATGAACTCCCGCGGGATCCTCGTATACCGCGCGACCAGATGTCTGTCGACCGCGCGTTGAATCACGACCGGCAAGAGCAGATCTCCGGTTGTCGCGATCGCGAGCGAGATAAGCGCCCCCACGACGAGGATCCAGTACGGTTTCGTGTAGCTGAGGAGCCGGCGCATGATCGCCGGGTTGTAGCCGGATATGACCTTTTCGTCTTCCATCTATCCTTCCTGGTGCGACGTCTTCGTGCGCGAGAGCTGTTGGAGCGTCGCGATCTCGCGGTAGAACCCATCTTCGGCGAGCAGTTCCTCGTGCGTTCCGTACTGCGCGAGCCGTCCTCCCTCAAGGACGGCGATCCGGTCGGCGGTAGCCAGCGTGCTCACGCGGTGGCTCACGATGATGCTCGTGCGCCCCTCGCGCTCGGTGAGCAACTTGTTCAGGATGAGCTCTTCGGTCTCCGTATCGACCGCCGAGAGCGCGTCGTCGAAGACGAGGATGCGCGGGTCCTTGGCGAGCGCGCGGCTGATCGCGACGCGCTGCTTCTGGCCGCCGGAGAGAGTGATTCCCCGCTCGCCGACCTGCGTATCCCACCCCTGCGGGAAGATCTTCATGTCGCGCGAGATGGTCGATACGTCGGCGACGTGCTGGATGTACGCTTCGTCCGGCTCGTCGACCCCGAAGGCGATGTTCTCGCGAAGCGAGGCGGAGAACAGGAAGGTATCCTGCGGCACGGCGCCGAACGCACGTCGCAACGTCGCCAGATCGTAGTCGAGCACATCGACCCCTCCCACGAAGACGCTACCACGCGGCGGGTTCTGCAGTCGTGGCAGCAGGCGCAGAAGCGTCGACTTGCCCGAGCCGGTACGGCCGAGGATTCCGAGGATCGAGCCCTGGGGAACCTCGAGGCTGATCCCGTCGAGCGCCGGCTCCTCGTCGTCGCCGTAGGCGAAGCGAAGGTTGCGGATCGAGATGGACGTCGACGGCATCTCGACCACCGGATGCTCGGGGTTCGTGATCTCCGGTTTTTCGGCAAGCACCTCGTTCACGCGGCCGAGCGACGCGGCGCCGCGTTGGAGCAGGTTCACCGTGAACCCGGCACCGAGCATGGGCCAGATGAGCATCTCCAGGTAGCTCAGCGTCGCGACGAACTCGCCGGGGCTCAGGTCGCCCATGATTACCGCCTCGCCGCCGAATCGCAGGAGGATGAGCGTCATCAGTCCGGCGAGGAAGGTCACTACCGGGAAGAAGAGGCCCCACACGCGCACCAGACGCATGTTGCGGGTCTGATACCGCTCGTTCGCGTCGCGGAATCGCTGGAGGAAGAAGCGCTCCTTGACGAAGCTCTTGACGACCCGGACGCCGGAGAAGATCTCCTGCGTCTGCCGACTGAGCTCGGAGAACCCCTCCTGGACGGTCTTGAACATTCCGCGGATGAATCGGCCGAGAAAGAGCGTGAGCGCGGTGATGAACGGCAGCGGGATGATCGCGATCGCCGCGATGCGCGGCTGTTGCGAGAACAGAATGATCAGGATCGCGATCGTCATGAACAGCCCGTCGAAGAGCGCCACGAGCGCCATACCGGAGGCCATGCGGATCGCGTTCATATCGTTCGTCGAGCGCGCCATCAGGTCGCCTATCTGGCTGCGCCCGTAGTAGCTGGGCTGTAATTCGAGGAACTTGTCGAAGAGCTGAGAGCGCAACTCGGCCTCGATCCGACGGGACGATCCTTGGATGAAGTAACGCCAGCCGAACCTGCCTCCGGCGATCGCGAGCGAGACCCCGACGAGGCCGAGCATGAGCCTCCCGACCTCGCGCAGATCCAGGCTGCCGCTCGAGATCTCGTCGACCGCGACCCGGAGAAACTGCGGGATGAGGATCTGGCTTCCGCTCGTCACGGCGAGGGAGACGATGCCCAGGATGTAGGCCCAGCGGTACTTCTTGAGGTAGGGGAGAAGCGTTCGTAGCTCTTTCATCAATTCCCTCTTAATCGCTGTCTCGCGACCGCCACTCCGCGATCTGCGCCGTGACGGCTTCCTGGGCGCGGGCGAGCGCGTCCAGGATACTCGGCTTCGTTCCGTCGTGCGCGAAGACACCCACGAGGCGCGCCCGGTACGTCATCGACGACAGGCCCCTCAAGATATCGCCGACCGACACGAAACGGAAACCTCCGTCGACCGCGACGGCCGTGATCGGAACGTTCGGCGACGCGGCGAGGATCGAACGCACGGCCCCGGCGTGGAACGTCCGCACTTCGCCGGACCGCGAACGGGTGCCTTCGGGGAACACGACCGGCGAGATCCCCTCGTGCGTTGCGCGACCGAGCCGCCGCATCTCGATCGCAGCGTGTCGGAAGTCACCGGTGCGGTTCACGAAGGCGTGGCGCTGAATGCGCAGCACCTCGGAGACCCCGGGGAAACCGTGCGCGAGCTCGGCCTTCGCGACGAACCGGATGCGGTGGCCGCTGAGCGCGTCGAGCAGTACGACGATATCCGCGACGCTCTGATGATTGGCCACCACGAGCGTGGGCGAAGGGACATCCGTGACGAGGCGCCGGTCGCGCTCGACGGTCAGTCGGGCGTAGCAACGAACGATTACCAGGAGTCGGTGCGCCATCCCGGAGACCGCGCGGTCGAGGTGCCGTCGAGCGGCGGGTCGGCTGATCGCCTGGAGTACCTTGAGCCCGACGTCCCAGGCGAGCAGGAGCGAGACGACGCAGAGCATGGTGATCGTGATGCCCATGGCCCTACTGTAGCTGCTCGCCAGGACAGTGGGAAGCGGATGAGGCCTGCACAGTCGGCGCCGAAATACCAATGTGCCCGAGCTTGACACCCCCCTGGTATTCTGATAACTTACGATGCTATCATCAGTTACTAGAACGGAGGCTATTTCCATTGGCAGGTCAAGGCTCTGCAGCCAAACGTTACCGACAGAGTGAGCGACGGCGTCTGCGCAATCGCGCGGTGAGAAGCCAGGTTCGCTCGGGTATCAGAAAGTTTCTCGTCGCGGTAGACGCGAAGAACAAGGACGCCGCGAGCGCCGAGCTCACGTCCGTAACTCGCCTCATCGACTCCGCAACCGGCAAAGGGGTATATCACCAGAATACCGCGGCGCGCACCAAGTCGCGACTGACGCGCAAGTTGAACGCACTGCAGTAGGAGCCGGGCCGCGCGCCACTACCGAAGGAGATTGCTGTGGCCGGGAACAAGCTCACCAAGGCCGAGATTGTGGAATTGATCTCGGAGAACACCAAGGTTAGCAAGAAGGATATTCACGCCATCATCGACTACTTCTTCGCGGAAGTGAAGACGGCGCTGACATCCGACCGCACGGTCGAGTTTCGCGGCTTCGGCACCTTTGAGGTCCGCACCCGCAAGGGGCGCGAACGCGCGCGGAATCCCAAGACCGGTGAGACGGTGCGCGTTCAGAATCACGGCGTCGTCGTGTTCCGCCCGGGAAAAGAACTAAAGGACGCGGCCTGGCCGCTGCGTAGCTAGGCCGAGCGGAGAGATCGTTGGAACAGAGTCGTACTCTCGTCGCGTGGCGACAACGGGGCTTCCTCGAGAACCTCGCGGTTCACTTCGGCCTGGTCGCGGCCGGTGCGGTGCTCTTCTCGCTCTCGTTTCCCAGCTTCGTGTCCATGTGGGGCTGGTTTCCCCTCGCGTACGTTGCGCTCATACCGGTGTTCGTACTGGTGCACCGCGCCAACTGGGCGGAGGTATTCTTCTACGGGTTCCTGTACGGACTCGCCACGTACGCGCTGCACAACTACTGGTTGAGCGGATTCCACCCGCTCGCGGTCATCGCCGTTCCGCTCATCTACGCGACGTACTTCCTCGTCTTCTTCCCGCTGCTCAAGCTCGCCGATTCGCTGCTTCCGCGCCACGGCTATCTCCTCCAGCTCGCCATCTGGCTCGCCTACGAGTACTTTCGCACCCAGTTCTTTCTCGGGTATGCGTACGGGATCATCGGCTATACGCAGTACCTCTTCCTCCCGCTCGTGCGTCTGAGCGGTGCGACGGGTGTATGGGGGGTGAGTCTGCTCGTCGCCTTCCCGAGCGTCTACCTGGGCAATGCGCTCAAGGACGGTTGGGACCGGGCGAAGGAGTTCTTCTCCGCGCATCGTCTCGCGCCCGTCGTATGGGCTGCGCTGTTCCTCGCGTCGATCGCCTACGGGTTCGCGGCGAAGGTCGACTACAGCGAGGCGCCCACCTGGCGGACCGCGCTGATCCAGCAGAACTCAGATCCGTGGATCGGCGGTCCGGCCGCGTACCAGCGCTCGCTCGATATTTCACTGCGCCTGAGCGCGGAGGCGCTCGCGACGGATCCGACCATCGACGTGGTCGTGTGGTCGGAGACGTCGGTGGTGCCGCCGATCGACTACCATTTCCGGTATCGGACCAATCGCGACTCGTACGGGATCGTCGAGCAGCTCATGGGGTATCTTGAGGCTCAGGAGGTACCGTACGTCATCGGCAACTCGAGCGCACGCCTGCTTCGCGGAGAGGACGGGGAGCTCGAACGCGTCGACTACAACGCGGTGATCGTGTACGACGACGGCGAGTTCGGCGAGCCGTACCGCAAGACGCATCTCGTCCCGTTTACCGAGCACTTCCCGTATCGCAGGCAGTTCCCGTGGCTCTACGACCTGCTCATGGCGAACGGGAGCAATCACTGGGGGAAGGGCGAGGAGTACACCGTCTTCGATCTCGACGGCGTGAAGTTTTCCACGCCCATTTGTTTCGAAGACACGTTCGGGTACATCTCGCGCGAGTTCGTGTCGCGCGGTGCACAGGTCATCGTCAACCTGACGAACGACCTTTGGTCGAAGAGCGTCGCAGCGAGCATGCAGCACATGCAGATGGCCGTCTTCAGGGCCACCGAGACGCAACGCAGCATGGTGCGCAGCACCAACGGCGGTATGACGACGATCATCGACCCGAACGGGAAGATCGTCGATCTCTATCCGCCGTTCGAGGAGGGCTATCTGATCGGCGACGTTCCGGTCTACACCGAGGGGCGCACGCTCTACGTCGCCTGGGGCGACTGGCTCGCCTGGGTCATGGTTGCGATCGCGTCGTTGGGGCTGGTGGCGGCCGTGGTGGTTCGGGTGATCGATCGGGTTCGCGCCGGTTCGCGTTGACAGCGGCTCGGCTCGCGTAGAGAATAAGACAGTGCAGTGAGGCTTGAGGATATGGCGAAGATACTGATCGTAGACGATGAGCAGATCAACCTCGATTTCTTCGAGGTGATGCTCACCAAGCTCGGGTTCGAGGTGGCGAAGGCCTCCGACGGAGAAGAGGCGCTGGGGGCGGTTCGTGAGAACGATCCCGATCTCATCGTCCTGGACAACATCATGCCCAAGCTTTCGGGCTGGGAAGTGACGCGGATTCTCAAACGCGACGACGAGTATCGTGATTATGCGAGCACTCCCATCATCATGTTCTCGGCGATGGACGACGTGAAGGACAAGATCGAGGGCTTCGAGCTCGGCGTCGAGGACTACATCACCAAGCCGTTCAACTTCTCGGAGGTGCTCGCGCGCATCAAGGCGGTGCTTCGCAATCACGAGCTGAGCCAGCAAGTCGTGCAACGCGAGCGTCGCATCGCGCTCATCGAGTCGCTGAACAGCAGCCTCGTCTACTTCACCGAACACTTGAAGGAGCCCATGCAGAGCCTGCGCGCGGCTGCCGACACGGTAGAGGCCGGCGAGGAGGCATCGATTCAGGCTTTCGTCGAGCTCGTCCGTCAGCAGGCTCGGCAGACCCTTGCCACACTCGAAGGGCTCGAGGACGAAATCGCCGAGCTCACCCGTAAGGGCGACGAGATCAGGGCAGGAGAGGTCACGCTTGACGATCTGGAGGACAAGTATCAGAAGCACCTGCAGAATCTCAAGGCGAACGCGGACACGATCGGCGAGACGCACTCGTAGCCGGCGCCACCCGCAGGAGGAAGAATGATCACGGACGAGAAACGTGAGATCCTCGACCTGTTTCGGAAGGGACGGAATCTCTACAAACAGATGGAGTTCGCCGAGGCGTTCAAGGTCTTCGGCCAGGCGTTGAAGCTCGACCCGGAAGATGGACCGTCGAAGGTCTACCTCGCGCGATGCAAGCACTACGCGAAGAATCCCCCACCGCCGGACTGGGACGGCGTGTGGATCTATACGACGAAGTAGATGGCGCGAACCAACCGCAAGAGCGACAGCGGCGAAGCGCCGCGCATCCGGACGCGACTCGGCGCAGACACCGTTCTGAAGGGGACGCTGCGGTTCCGCGAGAGCGTGGAGATATCGGGGAAGCTCGAAGGCAAGATCATCGCCGAGGGGTACCTGTTCGTCCGTGACGGGGCGGAGATTAGCGCTGATATCAAGGCGCAGGACATCATCGTAGCCGGCACCGTGCACGGGAACATCGAGGCGACCCGCCGTCTCGAGATCCTCGAGACGGGAAGGATCTACGGCAACGTTCGCACCGCGCAGTTCCGCGTCGCCGACGGCGTTATCTTCGAAGGCAAGTGCGAGATGATTCGAGGCGCCGAAGAGGTCGATGTCTTCTCCGCCCCCATCGACCAGATCCGCGACTCGATTCGGGGCGCGTAGCCGGTGAGCGATGGAACGACGCGTCCCGACGACGAGGTGCTGCACCTCGCTGAAGACGTGGTCCGCGCGGCGACGGATGCCAGAGCGACCGTCGTGACCGCCGAGAGCTGCACCGGCGGCCTGGTCGCCGCGGCGATAACAGCGGTCCCCGGGAGTTCGCGGGTTTTCTGGGGTGCGTTCGTGACCTACGCGAACGAGGCGAAACGCTCGCTGCTCGGGGTGCGCGAAGAAACGCTGGAGGCGCACGGCGCGGTCAGCGAGCCGACCGTGAGGGAGATGGCCGCCGGCGCGATCGAGCGTAGCGGCGCCGATCACGCGGTCGCGATCTCGGGCGTCGCCGGGCCGTCGGGCGGAACGGCGGGCAAGCCTGTGGGTACGGTCTGGATCGGCTGGCGCTCGCGAGCGGGAGCGACGGGCGCGAGGCGGTTTCGGTACGACGGCGATCGCGCGGCTATCCGCGGCGCGGCGGCTCGGGAGGCGCTGCGGGTCGTCCTGAGCGCGATAGTCTCGGCTTGACAGCGCCGCGAGGACAGGCTATATTTGGGTTACCTGCTAAGGATCCCGTAGAATCCAATCCCGCTGGAAGCGACGTATGTAAGCTTCCAATGCCCTCAGATCGGGGCACGCCAATGTGGCCGTGACACGTCGGCGACCACGAGATCATTCCGATGAATCGAGACGGAGAGGTGAGTGAAACCCTCAGAAGACCATCCTACGCTTGGGCTGGATGCAGACGATAGCCAGACCCCCAACGAACCAACGGCGAACACCATGAACGAGAACAAAAGCCAGAACGCTCAGAACGGCGACTCGGAGAAGAACTCCAACGGTTCCGGTTCTTCAGGCGGCGGTCGCAAGATCGTGGCTCGCAAGAAGAACGTCCGCGTCGAGTTGATCAAGGACGGCGATCAGAACGGCGATCAGAACGGCGCCGACGCAGGGGCAGAGGACTCCGACGCAGCGGTCTCCGCATCGGACGACGGATCCTCGCAAGCCAAGGGTTCCGCCGACGACGCGGCAGTTTCTGCCGGCGAAAAGAACGACGAGGGTTCGAGCGGCGGCGACGGCGCCTCGGGCTCCGACGAGCGATCCGGCGGCGACGACAAGGGGCGCCGCTCGCGTTCCGGCGGCGGGAAGCGGAAGCGCTCGAATCGGTCCGGCAAGCGGGACGATTATGCCACCGAGACGAGCTCGTCGCGGCAGCACAACGACTACGTGGGCCGCGATCACGGGAAAAACGGCAACGACAAGTCGCTGTCCATCAACGAGCTCACGCGGATGAACATGCGCGACCTGCGCGGCCTTGCCACCCGCCTCGGCATCAGCCAGGAAAACCTGATCGCGCTCAAGAAGCAGGAAGTGATCTTTGCCGTTCTAAAGGCGCATACCGAGCGCAACGGCACGATCTACGCGTACGGCTCGCTCGAAATCCTGCCCGACGGATACGGCTTTCTCCGCAGCCCTCAGAATTCGTACCTCTCCGGCCCTGACGACATCTATATCTCGCCCAGTCAGATCCGGCTCTTCGGGCTGAAGACCGGCGACACCGTCTACGGACAGATCCGCCCGCCCAAAGAGGGCGAGCGTTTTTTCGCGATGCTACGCGTGGAAACGGTCAACTTCGACAGTCCGTCGGTCGCGCAGATGCGGATCCCGTTCGAGAACCTCACCCCGCTCCATCCCGACGAACGGCTGAACATGGAGACGCGATCGGGCGACCCGGCCACGCGGATGATCAATCTGTTCTGCCCGATCGGGAAGGGTCAGCGTGGTCTGATCGTCTCGCCGCCTCGCACCGGAAAGACGGTGATCCTCCAGAAGATCGCCAACGCCATCACCGAGAACCACCCGGAAGTCTACCTCATCGTGCTGCTCATCGACGAGCGTCCGGAAGAGGTGACCGACATGGAGCGCAACGTCGACGCGGAGGTACTCTCGTCGACCTTCGACGAGCAGGCGACACGGCACGTGCAGGTCGCGGAGATGGTGCTCGAGAAGGCGCGGCGTCTCGTCGAGCACCGGAAGGACGTGGTGATCCTGCTCGACTCGATCACGCGTCTCGCTCGCGCGTACAACCAGACGGTCCCGACGTCCGGCAAGATTCTTTCCGGTGGTGTTGACTCGAACGCGCTTCACAAGCCGAAGCGCTTCTTCGGCGCAGCACGAAACATCGAGGACGGCGGGAGTCTGACGATCATGGCGACGGCGCTCATCGAGACCGGAAGCCGGATGGACGAGGTCATCTTCGAGGAGTTCAAGGGAACCGGCAACATGGAGCTCAACCTCGACCGAAAACTGAGCGATCGCAGGCTCTTTCCCGCGATCAACATCAAGAAGTCCGGCACGCGGCGCGAGGATCTTCTGCTCACCGAGGAAGAGCTGCAGAAGATGTGGATCCTCCGGAAGGTCATCAATCCGATGGACGACGTTGAGATCATCGAGCTCCTCATCGAACGGATGCACAAGACGAAGACCAACGACGCATTCCTGCGCTCGATGAATACGTCGTCGGTCGAGTGATAAGCGAGCCCCGTGCGGGCGGTTTGACAGAATCGGCTCGCTTTGGTATCTTCCCGCGTCGCCGAAAGGCTCGATCAGTGAGAACGGGAGTTGCACAGATGAAGAAGGATATCCATCCCAATTACAGAGAGGTCGTCTTCAAGGACGCTGCGTCGGGGACGCTCTTTCTGACTCGTTCGACGGTGGAGACCAGCGAGACGGTGGAGTACGAGGGTAAGACCTACCCGCTGTTCCAGGTTGAAATCTCGAGCGCGTCGCACCCTTTCTACACCGGCAAGCAGCAGATCGTCGACACGGCCGGTCGTGTCGAGCGGTTTCGCAGGAAGTACAACCTCAAGTCGTAGCAGGCCGACTCGAAACGGGAGAGTCCGTGGCGGACTGCAGAAGAAAGGGAAAGGGCGCCGAACGGCGCCCTTTTTTGGGGGGGGTGATGGTACGCCCGGCAGCGCGCAACCATTCTGGAGGTGCCCGGCAGGCGGTGAGCGCGGGCGCGCCGATCGCTGCGGCCGGGCGAGCAAAGTCATTTCCAGCTGCGCATTCTGGCCTGTTCGAGCGCGAAGAGCGCGACGAGCACGAGCAGGAACGCCTTCGGCAGGTAATCCCCCCAGCGCATGTAGATCGGCTCCGACTCCGGTCGGTAGACCGGGACCCTCGCGGATAGGTGCGCGGTCTCGAACATCGGCAGCGATTCGGTAACCCGGCCCCACGGGTCGAGCACGGCGGTGTAGCCAGAGTTCGTCGATCGGATGAGTCCGCGACGCGTCTCGATCGCCCGGTAGCGCGCGGCGACGAAGTGCTGCAGTTGCGCAGAGTCGGTGCGGGACCACGCGTTGTTCGTCAGGTTGAGAATCACGTCCGCGCCGGCGAGAACGAAGCGGCGGTTCACGTAGGCGAAGCCGTCCTCGAAGCAGATAGGCGTGGCGATGGCGACGTCCTGCCGCTCGTTCCCCGCGACCTCGAAGAGCCGGGGGCCCGGGCCCGGAGCCCATATACCCGAAATTCCGATGACCGTGTCGAAGAAGTCCCTCACGACGGGAAGATCCCAGAACGGAATGATCTCCGCGAAGGGGACGAGGTGCTGTTTGCCGTACCAGTGTTCGACCGTCGTGTCCGGATCGATGAGCAGCACCGCGTTGTGCACTACGAAGTCGTCGCCCGGAGCGCGTAGCGGGCTGCCGGTCAGCAGCGGTGCCGGCAGGTCGGCGAGGAAGTCGAGGAAGGGGCGCTCCGGGGGGTTCGTCGCGTACCAGTTGCGCGAATCCTCGTAGAAGTACCGGAGGCTCGTCTCGCTCCACACGACGAGCTCCGGCTCGTGCTCGAGATCGGCGAGCGCGCGCTCGGTCTCTTCCTGCGCGGTACGCAGCGGTCGGGCGATGTTTCGCGTGTTCCACGCATCGGCGTTCTGCTGCACGAGAACGAGGTCGAGCGTGTCGCGAACCGGGACGTCGCTTCGCAGGCGCAGCGTCCCATAGCCGGCGACGAGCGCCACGAGGATCGCCACCATGCCGATGTTCGCGATCGTTGCGTGGGGCACGGCTGCGAGCCACGGCCGGGCGTGCGGTGCGAGCTCGGCGAGCGCGGCGGCGGCGTAGACCGCGAGGAACGAGAGCGCCCACACCCCGGTCACGTCGACGACCTGGGTGAAGACGGCGAGGTCGTTGAACGGGTACGCGGCGAGGCCCCACGGGTAGGCGAGGAAGCCGATGCTCTTCGCGTACTCGTAGAGCGTCCACGTCATCGCGAAGAGTACCGGGCGGTACGCGGCGGGCGCGCGCGTCGTTCTCCAGAGAAAGCCGGCGAGCACCCAGTTGTAGCCGATATACCCGATGGTGGTCCCGCCGATCGTCCAGACCGAGTAATCGCCGAAGAACATCAACCAGTAATTGGCGATGACGGTGGAAACGCCCCCGAAGAGGGCGCCGAGGCGAGCGGCTGTCTTCGCCCGGTCGGTCTCGCGCAGCGCGAGGTAGTAGGGCACGAGCGCCACCAGGCCGAGTAAGGGTGCCCCGAGCGGGAACAGCTCGTTCGGTAGCGCGAGCGGAAAGAGAATCGCGGAGGCAATCGTGAGCAACACAGTTCGTGATAACACAGCCACATAGTACCGCAAACGCGCGTCAACGACGATGACTGGAGATAATCGAGATCGCGCCCGATTGCGTACCGCCCGAATGCGGCTATAATGGGGGCACGGCGAGGAACGTATGAGCGATGTCAGATCGCTGCACGAAGAAGAATACGGCGAGCAACCGCAGGTCGTCACCTCCGCACCGGGGGTTGTCAATCTCATGGGCTCGCATACCGAGGCGACCGACGGTTATCTGCTGCTCTTCGGTATGGACAAGCGGGCCCACGTTGCCGCCTCGCCGCGCACCGACGGTTCCATGCGCTTCTACGCCGCCGACCTCGGCGAACGCAAGCGGACGAGCAGCTCCGCGCTGAAGTACCGGCGTGAGGACCGCTTCGCCGGTATCGTGAAGGGCATCCTGAGTCGGCTCCAGACGCTCGGGGCGCACGTGGGCGGGGTGAACGTCACGATCACGAGCGACGTTCCCTCCGGGATCGGGCTGGCTTCCTCGCAGGCGATCGGCGTGGCGCTTGCGAGCGCGCTCGCCGCTGTTTTCAACTTCCCCCTCAACCCTGTCGAGGCCGCGCAGGTCGCCTACTACGTCGAGCACAGCTTCGAGGGTATGCCGATCGGGTTCGCGACCTTCGTGGCCTCGTCGATCGTGCGTCGAGCGCACGTACTCTTCCTCGACACGCACCGACTCGACTGGTCGCACGTCCCCGTCGATCTCGACGGCGCGAAGGTGTTCGGCATCGACACCCACGCCCCGGCGGCTTTGACGATCGACGAGGAGTCTGTGAGACAAGCGGGCTGCGTGCACTGCCTCGAGGTGCTCACGGGGCGTTCGAACGGCTGCAGCTTCCAGGAATTCTCGCTCGAGGAGATCTCGACGAGCATCGGCAGGATTCCGGAGGGTACGCGACACTATTGCCTGCATATCGTGGGCGAAAACGAGCGCGTGCTGAGCTGTCTCTCGGCGCTGAAGCGTCGCGACATAGCGCGGGTCGGGACGCTCTTCACGGAGAGCCATGAGAGCCTGCGCGACCTGTACGAGGGCACCTCCCCGGAGGTAGATTGGCTCGTAAAGCACGCGCACGCCGTGGAAGGCGTCTACGGAGCACGCCTTGCCGGCGGATCGACCGGGACGTGCGCGCTCATCGTGGGCGACGAGAACGTCGACCAAGGGATCGCCGCCGTGCTTCGCGATTACGAGCGAATCTTCGGCTTTCATCCGCTGGTCGTGCCGTGCCGGCCCGACGACGGGGTGAGATTCGAGCATCGGGAGGGGACGTGAGGATACTCCTTACGAACGACGACGGGATCGACAGCGCCGGCCTCGACGCGCTCAGGCGCGCGCTGTCCGGGCACGAGATATGGATCATCGCGCCGGATGGGGAGCGCAGCGCGCAGTCGCACTCTATTACCGTGCACGACCCCATCCGCTGTCGCCAGATGGGCGATACTCTCTTCGCTACCAGCGGAACGCCGGCGGATTGCGTCATCGTCGGTCTGCTCGGCGTCATGGACGAGAAGCCGGACGTCGTCGTGTCGGGTATCAACATCGGGCCAAACATAGGAACGGACATTATCTACTCGGGTACGGTCGCAGCGGCCCGACAGGCCGCATTCATGGGCACGCCGGGTATCGCGGTGAGCATCAACTCGTACACGCCGCCGTTTCACCTGGACCCGCTCGCCGCGTTCGTAGCGGGCAACCTCGAGCAGCTCGTGGGGCTGTGGAATCCCCGCCATCTCATCAACATCAACGGTCCGAACATCGATTCACCCGAGCTGCCGGTGGAGATCACCTATCCCAGCTGGCGCGTCTACCACGATCAGCTCCAGGAGTTTACCGCTCCTCGCGGCGAGCGGTACTACTTCCTCAACGGCCATCCCGTGGAAACCCCCAGGGAACCGGGAAGCGACTGGACCGCGGTTGCGGAGGGAGCCATTTCGATCAGTCCCATCTACCTCAACCCCATCGATCACCACGAGGACGAGGCGTACGGCCGTGCGCATTTCGTGGCGAAGGGTGTATAATCTGCGATGATGAACGAGGGCATCCGGCTTCTCCAACGAGGCCAGTACGAGCGTGCTCTTCAGCACCTGCTCGACGCGCACGTCGAATCGCCCGAGTATCCGGAGCTCTCGTACTACCTTGGTCTCTGCTATACGCACCTGGGCCGCTACGACGAGGCGCTGCTCTACCTCGAGCAGGTCGTCACCTCGGAGCTCAGCTTCACGCACGTCTACCAGAGCCGCATGATCCTTGGCTACATCTACTCGGTCACCGGGCGCTACCGGCTCGCCGAGTTCGAGTTCCGCAGGCTGCTCGACGACGGGTTCGATTCGGCGCGCACGCACGCGGCGCTCGGGTACGTACTGTACGAGGAGGATGACCTCGAAGGCGCGATCGCCGAGCTCGAGCGCGCGCTCGAGCTCGACCCGGACAACAGTAACGCGCTCAATTCGCTCGGTTTCATTCTCGCCGACACTGAGCGCGATCCCCGTCGCGCGGTCGATTTCTGCCGGCGCGCGGTACGGCGGCAGCCGAAGAACCCGGTCTACCTCGATTCGCTCGGCTGGTCGTACTACAAGCTCGGTCGTACCGACGAGGCGCGCGACGTCCTTCGCTCTGCTCTCGAGGCAGCGCCGGGCAACCGGGATATCGCCTCCCACCTGCGCGAGATCATGCACGGTCCCTCGGAGGCGCGCCGATGACGGGCACCCGCACGAGCCTCGCCGCACGCGTCGTGGTGTTCGTCGCGCTGCTTTTCGCGTCGACCGGCGTTCCGGCTCAGAACGTCGACCTGGGTCAGATTTCGGCCAACGACGAGTTTCGGTGGGGCGTGACCTCGATGCACAACGGCAGGGTCAACGAGGCGATCGCGAGTTTCAACCGTAGCCTGAGCTTTGACAGCGACCGTGCCCTCACGCGGTACTGGCTCGGCCGCGCGTATTACTACGCCGGCTTCGAGCAGGCGGCGCTCGACGAGTGGCGCTGGGTCGCCGAGCGCGACGGGCGCACGGCGGTGCTCGACCGCTGGATCGAACGGGTCGAGCTCAGCCGCGGCCTGACCACCGAACGGCTCGGCAGCGAGATCGCCCCCGGGCGATACGTGACGATGGTCGACCTCGCCGGGCGCCAGGGCGAGCTGACGATCTTCGGTCGACCCACGATGATCCGCCCACGCTCCGACGGGTACTTCTACGTCGTGTCCTTCGGTACGCATCGCGTCGTCGTCCTCGATCCGAACGGGGTGCGACGCCGCGTGATCGACGGTGGAATCGAGGGGTTCGACCGTCCCTTCGACGTGCTGCCGCTCGGCGACGGCAGCCTGCTCGTGAGCGAGTTCGGGGCCGATCGGATCGCGCGCGTCTCCGCCGACGGGTTCAAGGTGGGCACCTTCGGCGGGAAAGGTACCGGCGACGGACGACTCCTCGGCCCGCAGTTCCTCGCCGGCGACGGAACGGGCCACCTCTACGTATCCGATTACGGGAACGCGCGCGTGGCGAAGTACACCACCGACGGCGAGTACCTGTTCTCCTTCGGGCGGCTCGAATCGCCGGCGGGCATCGTCGTGATGGGGGGGCGCGTCTACGTCGCCGACAGCGCGGCGGGGCTGATCGCGGTCTTCGACGAGAGCGGGAACCGGCTGGGCGAGATCCGCACGGCGCAGATGACGCGTCCGGAGGGCCTGTCGGTCTACAGGCCCGGAGAGATCCTCGTCAGCGACGGCCATCGGCTCTACGTGATCGAGGTCGAACGCGAGGTCGTGTCGGTGGTCGCCGAGCTCAACGAGGATCGGCGACTGCTCGGGTCCGTGGTCGACGCGAACCGGAACCTGCTCGTCGCCGACTTCGCCTCCGACTCGGTGCTCGTGATGGCCGCGAGCGAGGAGCTCTACACCGGGCTCAACGTCGAGGTCGACTACGTGAACGCGCTCGACCATCCCCGCGTGTACGCCGCCGTGACGGTGACCGACCGCACAGGACGTCCCTTGCTCGGGCTCGACGAGACGAACTTCCGGATCACCGAGGATCGGTTCCCCACCGGCGAGGCCCGACTCGTGTACGCCGGCTACCAGACCGGCGAGGCCGCCGTGGGGCTGATCGTCGACGCGGCGATCGACGACGTCGAGTCCGACGAGGCCGTACGGTCGACGACGCTGTCGATCCACGACGCGCTGGCCGGCGACGACCAGCTCTGGGTGATCGCGGCGGACGAGCAGCCGGTGATCGAGGCCCAGCCCGGCGTCGGGCGGCTCGAGACCGCGGAAGCGGCCGCCGCAGCGGCGGCGGGGGGCGGGGCGGGTCGGGTCGACCTGGGCGTGCGGTTGGGAACGTCGCAACTGCTCGACGAGAGCGGGCGTCGGGCCCTCGTCGTCGTCTCCGACGGACGGGAGCGGCCGCAGGCGTTCGAGTCGTACTCTCTGACCGAGACGGCCGAGCACCTCCTCAACAACCACGTGACGCTGTGGGTTGTCTACACGCGCCGGAATGCGGCGAACGAGGAGCTCGACTATCTCGCCGAGGCGACCGGTGGTTCGGCGCTGTACGCCTTCCGCCCCGAAGGGGTGGGCACGATCGTTCGCGAGATCAAAGCGCGGCCGAGCGGCAGCTACGTGCTCGAGTACTCGAGCGTGCACGACAGCGATTTCGGCAGACGCTACATCCCGCTCGAGGTCGAGGCGTATCTGCTCGAGCGGAGCGGGCGCGACGAGGCGGGGTACTTCGGGCCGCTGGAGTTCTGATGCCGTTTCTGCACATGCGTAAGCGACCGGTCGACGGCTGGGAGTCGATCTGCCGTCGGTGTGGGCTGTGCTGCTATCGGCGGTCGCTCACCGCGAACGGCGTCCGCATTGACCTGTCGCGGCCGTGCCCCTATCTTGACACGAAGACCGCGCGGTGCAGGGTATACCACCGGCGCTTTGCCGCAGGCGCGCTCTGCAGCAAGGTGAACATCCTGCACGCATTGTTCGGGCGGCGGATGCCGCTCACGTGCGGCTACGTGCGACGGTACCGGCGGTTGATGCATGAGTGAGCATATTGGTCCAGGCTTCGATTCTGAGGTTCAGGATCGGCCGGAAGAAGACGTTCAGGAACCAGAGCAGTTTCGCGTCGTGCTTCACAACGACGACTACACGACGATGGAGTTCGTGGTGGAAGTTCTCGTCACGGTCTTCCACAAGGACATTCTGTCGGCGACGAAGATCATGCTCGACGTCCACCGCAAGGGTCGCGGTCAAGTCGGCACCTACACGTACGACATCGCCACGACGAAGGCCGAGCAGGTTCACCGGCTCGCGCGCGAGCGCGAGTACCCGCTCAGGTGTACGGTCGAGCCCACGTAGACTGCGCGGCGCGTGCCCGGGGGTCGAGTCCGATCACCGGGCCGAGACCAGCCGGAGCATCGGCACCCACGACGAATTCGACTCAGACGATTGCCGTTACCGGCCGCCTTGGTGATTTTATACGAGGAGGATCCATGAATCTCAATCAGGACGTCAACGAAATCCTGAGCTCAGCATACCAGGAGGCGCGACAGCGCAAGCACGAGTACCTCACGCCCGAGCACGTGCTCTACGCCGCGCTTCACCTCGAGTATCCCCGGGATGTTCTCGCCGAGTGCGGGGGGGACCCGGATGACATCCGTACCGAGCTCGACCACCATCTCAACGACAACGTCCCGCGCGTTTCCCGGGGCGACCCGCAGCAGTCGCTCGGCTTCCAGAACGTCGTCGAACGTGCCGTGTTCCACACCGAGAGCGCGTCGAAGGACGAAGTCGAGGTGGGCGATCTCCTCGTGAGCATCTTCGACGAGGAACAGAGCTTCGGCGCGTACTTCCTGAAGAAGGCCGGGATCAAACGGCTCGCCCTGCTCGAGGTGATCTCGCACGGGGTTTCGGGTTTCGGCGAAGAGCCGGATACCTTTGGGGAAGACGAGTACGGCGAGGACGAAGAGCCCGCCGAAGCCGTGGAAGGCGAAGAGGAGGCGCAGAACGGCGGTCGCGGTCGCAAGAAGAAGAAGAACGATCCGCTCGAGCAGTTCACCACCGAGCTCACCGCGATCGCTCGGGAGGGTAACCTCGAACCGCTCGTCGGTCGCGAGGACATCCTCGAACGGACGATTCAGGTTCTGTGCCGTCGGCTGAAGAACAACCCGGTGCACCTCGGCGACCCGGGCGTGGGGAAGACCGCCATCACCGAGGGTCTCGCGCAGCGCATCGCGAACGACGAGGTGCCTGACATTCTCAAGGGCTATCGGGTGTTCGCGCTCGACATGGGCGCGGTGCTCGCGGGGACGCGGTTCCGGGGCGATTTCGAGGAACGGATGAAGGCGGTGATCAAGCGGCTCGAGAAGGAGGAGAAGGTCATCCTCTTTATCGACGAGATCCACTCGATCGTCGGCGCGGGCGGCACCGCCGGGGGCGGCTCGATCGAGGCGTCGAACCTCCTCAAACCCGCGCTCGCCGCGGGGAAGCTGCGCTGCGTCGGCGCGACGACCCACGACGAGTATCGCCGGTACTTCGAGAAGGACCGTGCGCTGTCGCGGCGGTTCCAGAAGATCGACGTAGCGGAGCCGACGGTAGGCGAGACCGTCGACATCCTCAAGGGCCTCAAGGGACGCTACGAGGAGTTCCACAACGTCCGCTACAGCGACGAGGCGCTCGACCTTGCCGCGACGCTGTCCGACCAGTACATCAAGGACCGATTCCTGCCCGACAAGGCGATCGACGTGATCGACGAGTGCGGTGCCTACGTGCGTATGCGTACGTTCCGACTCAAGCGCGATCAGCAGGAGGAGGTACACCCGGACGCAACACCCGACGAAGGGGCGCGCGAGCCGTCCGCAGACGGCCCCGGGGGCGATGCCACCGACCCGTCTGAGGCGGCACAGACCGAGCAGGACCGATCGCGCGGCGCGTCGGACGGCGACGGCGACGGCGAAGAGGGGAGCTCCGCCGGCGCGACCTCGTCACGGCGGCGCGGCCCCACCGGCGAACCGGCCGACCCGAACGAGGAGCCGGTCGAGATCGGGGCGCTCGATATCGAGCGCGTGGTGTCGAAGATCGCGAACGTGCCGGAGCGCAGCGTCTCGGTCTCCGAGAAGGATCGGCTCAAGGAGCTCGAGCCGGCGCTCAAGCGCGCGATCTTCGGCCAGGATCAGGCGGTGGATGCCGTCGTTCAGGCGGTCAAGCGCAGCCGCGCCGGCTTCCGCAACCCGAACAAGCCGGTCGCATCGTTCCTGTTCGTCGGCCCCACCGGGGTGGGCAAGACCGAGCTCGCGCGGCAGCTCTCGCAGACGCTCGGCGTCGCCATGCACCGGTTCGATATGAGCGAGTACCAGGAGCGCTACGCGGTCTCCCGGCTCATCGGTGCGCCACCGGGCTACGTCGGCTACGACGACGGGGCGCAACTCGTCGACGTGGTGCGCAAGACGCCGCACGCGGTGCTGCTGCTCGACGAGGTGGAGAAGGCGCACCCGGAGGTCTTCAACGTGCTGCTGCAGGTCATGGACTACGCGACGCTGACCGACAACCAGGGCCGCAAGGCGGATTTCCGCAACGTCATCCTGATCATGACTTCGAACGCCGGGGCGCGTGAGATCGGGAAGCCGCAGATCGGATTCGGCGGACGCACGGTGACCAGCGAAGCGGTCGACGACGCGGTGGAGAAGTTCTTCGCGCCCGAATTCCGGAACCGGCTCGACAAGGTCGTGCTGTTCAACAAGCTCGGTACGCCGGTGATCGAGAACATCGTGCGCAAGGAGATCAACGAGTTCGCGCTGCAGCTCGACGAGAAGAACATCACGCTCGAGGTGACCGACCGCGCGATCGCGTGGCTCGCCGAGCACGGTTTCTCCGACGAGTTCGGCGCGCGCAATATCGCCCGCCTCGTTGAGGAGAAGATCAAGGGCTACTTCGTCGACGCCGTGCTCTTCGGCGAGCTGCAGGACGGCGGCCACGCGACCGCCGACGTCGTGGGCGACGACATCATCATCACCCCCGGCAGCCCGCGGCAGGAATCGGGCGAATCGTCCGACGACGAGGCCGGCTCGGGGAACGAGGACACCTCGAGCGAGGATGCTTCAGCGGAGGACGAGTCGTAGCTTCGTTTCCGTGGCTCGGCCCCGATGACTATTACGAGTTTCCCCCGGCGGAGGCCGCGACGCCCGAGGGCATCGTCGGCGTAGGGGGCAACCTGTCGCCGGGGATGCTCCTCTCCGCCTACCGTCAGGGCGTTTTCCCGTGGTTCAACCCCGGAGATCCCATCCTCTGGTGGTCGCCGGACCCGCGCTTCGTGGTCTTTTTCGAGGAGCTGCACGTCTCCCGCTCCATGGGACGGACGTTGCGCCGCGGCGAGTTTGCGCTTTCGATCGACGAGAGCTTCGCCGGCGTCATTCACGGCTGCGCGACCACCCCCCGACCCGGTCAGCGCGGAACGTGGATCACCGGCGAGATGGAGGAGGCGTACGTGCGGATCCACGAGCTCGGATTCGCGCACAGCTGCGAGGCGTGGCGCGACGGCGTCCTCGTAGGCGGGATCTACGGGGTCGCGCTCGGCCGCGTCTTCTTCGGCGAGAGCATGTTCAGCCACGCTTCGAACGCGTCGAAGACCGCGCTCGTCACGCTCTGTCGCTTCCTCGACGCGCACGGGTTTCACTTCATGGACGCGCAGCTCCATACGCCGCACGTCGAACGGATGGGCGGGCGCGAGATGCCCAGATCGGACTTCCTGCGGAGGCTCGACCGCGCGCTCGCGCTTCCAACGCTGCGCGGCTCATGGGGTGAGGTCTACGCACAGTGGCGCGAGCGAGGCGGTGGAGACGCGTGATCAGTAGTGGAAGCCGCTGTCGCCTGAGAACTCGCGAACGATCGAGTAGTCGGGTACGAGCTTGTCCGGGATATTGGTGAAATTGTCGAGAAAGGTCAGCATTCGCACCGCCTCGTTGTACGTCTCGTGGAAGGGCTTCACCCTGCGAAGCAGCGGCTCGGCGCGCTTCTTGAGGACGCCCAGTTCGTAGTCGAGCGCGGAGTTGAAGGCGACGTCTGCCGAATCCTGGAAGGGGAAGATATTCTTCCGTTCGCCCCGACGGACCGACGGCCACATCGTGAGCGTGTCGAGCGCCGAGTGGCCGCGGAATTGGTAGTCGCGAACCATCCGCCGTACGAGGCGGTTGTCGGTAGTGGATATCCGGTTGTGATCGTCCAGGTTGAGCTGCGTGAGCGCCGAGATGTAGACCTTGAATTTGTTTTCCGGGTCGATCCGCGGAGTGAGCGCGTCGTTGAGGCAGTGGATCCCCTCCATGAGGAGGATGCCGCGTTCGCCGAGGCGGATCGTCTCTCCGGTGAACGCTCGCGAGCCCGTGCGGAAGTCGAAGCGCGGAAGCTGAACCTCCTCACCGCGGAAGATCTTCAGCAGATGCTCGTTGAGAAGCGGAATATCGATGGCGTGCACGTTCTCGAAGTCGTAGTTCCCCTCGTCGTCGAGCGGGGTATCCTCCCGGCTGACGAAGTAGTCGTCGACGGAGACGAGTCTCGGCTGCAGGCCCTGCGCGGCGAGCTGTACGGCGAGCCGTTTCGTAAACGTCGTCTTTCCGGAGCTCGACGGCCCGGCGATGAGCACGACGCGAACGGAGTCGCGCCGGTCGGCGAGGGTCTCCGCGATATCGGCGATCTTCTTCTCGTGCAGCGCTTCGTTGACGCGGATGAAGTCCTGGATGGATCCGTCGACGACCTTATGATTGAGCCTGCCGACCGACGTGATGCCGAGGATCGTCCCCCACTCCTTGTACTCCTGGTAGATCGAATAGAGCACGTCGCTGTGGCGGTACGGGCGAAGCGTATCCGGGTTCCTTCGTGGCGGGAATCGCAGGACGAAGCCCGGTTCGAGCACCTTCAGCGCGAAGTGACGCAGGATGCCGGTCCGCGGGACGAGGGGTTCGTGCGACAGGTCGAGGAAATCGCCGCACCGGTGGACGGCCACCCGGGATTCGTTCCGGTGGTCGAGCAGCGCAGCGGTCTCCGACATGCCCCGACGCGTGAAGTAGTCGAGCGCGTCGTGGTACGAGATGAGCTGCCGCCGGACGGGGATGTCCTCGTCAACGAGGCGCTGCATCTCCGATTCGATCGCCTCGAGCGCGTCGGTATCGACCGGCTGATCGTCGTCGAAGTAGTGGTAGTAGCTGTTGCCGAGCGAGTGCCCTATGATCAGGCGGCGGCCGGGCTGGACGCGCTGCACCGCGAGAGCGAGCAGGAAGCAGAGCGACTGGCGATAGCAGCGAACGCCCGCGTCGCTCTTCAGGTGGACCGGCTCGACGGTGGCGTTGATACGGACGCGTCGCGAGAGGTCGAGGACCTCGTTGTTCACGACGGCTGCGACCACCGGATCGTCGGGGTCGATATCGAGCTCGCTGCAGAGCTCGTCGAGTCCCGTCTCGGACGGGACGTCGGTCGTCGTTGCGTTCACGGTGACTCGTACGGTGTTCATGGTGCTCCGTTCAGGCGTCTGCCTTCGACTGAGTGGCCGGCTCGCTCGAGAGCGCGCGAACCACACGGTACTCGGGGTCGGACGCCGTGTCCACGACCGGCTGCTCGGCGTAGACTTCGCCTTGTGGCCCTGCGGTCACGCGAACGAGCGGTGCGCGCGGGTTCTGGGCGTTGGTGTCAACGACCGTGCCGCGCGTACCGTTGGCGAGCCCGACGTGCGTGCCGATCGGATAGATGCTGAGGTTTCCCACGAGCGCCTTCAGGACGGTCTCGTCGTACATCTTGCCGCGGCGCTGGAGCATCTCGACGATCGCGCTGTGCCCGTCGAGCGGCTCACGGTACGGACGCGCGGACGTCATCGCGGCGAAGGATCCGGCGACCATGATGACCTTGGCGTAGAGGCTGATCTTCTCGCCGGTGAGCTGGCGCGGATACCCGGTCCCGTCGATGTTTTCGCGACACTCGAGGACGGCGAGGCAGACGCTCATGGAAAACGATGCCTGGCGGAGAATCTTGAAACCGAGCACCGTATGAGCGGAGATCGCCTGCCGTTCCTTCGCCGAGAGCTTCTGCTGCGACATGTAGAGCTGCGGAGGAAGCCGAATCATGCCGATCTCGTGGAGCAGCGCCGCGGTTCCGAGCTCGATCAGCTTGTGGGGCGGCTGGCGAAGCGTCATGCCCACGGCGAGCGACACGATCGTGGTCTTCGAAGAGTGTGCGACAATGTAGTTCTTGTCCTTCACCTTCATTTCGGAGAGGCGCAGGATGTGGCGCCGATGGCTACGGACCATGTCGATGGTACGCTTGATCATGTCTCCGATCTGCCGCTCGGAGAGCTCGTTTCGCGTTACGAAGTTGGTGAAGGTCTTCTCGACGAAGGAGAGCAGCTCGGAGTAGAACTCCTGGGCCTCCTTGAAGAGTGTGCTCTCCTTGACGTCCTGGTCGACCGACAGCGAAATGGACTCGCCCCCGTCGCCGCCGGATGCGATGGGCTTCTCGACCATCTGCCCGTCGCAGAGGACGGCTTCGTACGACCAGCGCCGCAGCCGTTCGATGAGCTCCGCGGTCATCTGGGCCTCCGGAGACAGCAGAATGAACTGTTCGTCGAGGAACACGGGGCTCGTAAAGTAGTGGCCTGCTGCGAGCGAATCGACCGGGAGCTTCTTCATACGCCTCCAGCCTACTATACCATATTCGCCCGGAGGAGAAAAACTTTGATTGGTCGGCCATATCTGGTATAGTCACCTCGGGCTATCATGAAATTCCGACTATTATTCATCATCTTCAACGTCGTCATCCTCGCGTCCTTCCTCCTCATCTTTCTCATGCCTGCTTTCGTGCTCGGCTGGGAGTACACGAGTGTCTTCTGGTCGACGAACTGGCCGGTCGGTCTCGTATTCCTCGTGGTGCTCGGGGCGCTGAACGGGTACTTTGTCTACAACTGGCGGGTCTTCACCTTGCTCGAGCGCGAAGACTGGGCCGCTCTCATCGACTACCTCGAGACGGTGCTCCTCGAGAAGAAGCGGATTACGCGACAGCGCGCGCGCATACTCGTGAACGCGTACGTCGTGACCGGGAGGGTCGACAGGATCGGCGATCTCGAGAGCTTCCTCCGCGACGCACGCCCGAACCTCGTGCCGCCCCTGGCGATCGAACTCGGCCTGCCGCATCTGTTGTCGAACGACGGCGAGCGCATGGTCGAGTACTTCGGCGAGATGAAGGATCGGCAGGGCGTCTCAGACCCCGTCTGGGTGCGGTGGTGCTACGCCTTCGCGCTCATGACCGCCGCGCGCTACGACGAGGCGAAGGTTGAGCTCGCCACCGTGCTCGAGGAGACGCGGGACGTGCTGCTCCGCGTGCTGACGGCGCACATGCTCGAGCCCTTCGGCGCGCAGGATGAGGAGATCGCGCAGCGGGTGAAGGACGAGCGCGAGGCGCTGCGAGCGAAGCTCACGCGCGACAAGACCGACCGGGAGCTCGAGCGGCAGCGGCAGAACCTTCAGGTGCTGTTCCTGACGTCACGAATAGAGGAGGCCCGGGACTGGGTCTTCACGAGCTGAGGCTGCCATGCGTTCAATACCGAAGTCGAAGAAACTCGCGGAAGTCTGCTACGATATTCGCGGACCGGTGCTCTCCGAGGCGAAGCGCCTCGAGGAGGAGGGCTATCGAATCCTCAAGCTCAACATAGGCAACACCGCGCCCTTCGGGCTCAACGCGCCCGACGAGCTCTTCCACGACGTCATCCTCAACCTCCGCGACAGCCAGGGCTACTGCGACAGCAAGGGGCTGTTCTCCGCGCGCAAGGCGGTCATGCAGTACTATCAGCAGCGCTCGGTCCCGGAGGTCGAGATCGAGGATATCTACATCGGCAACGGCGTCAGCGAGCTGATCGTGATGTCGATGCAGGGGCTGCTGAACAACGGCGACGAGATGCTCGTCCCCTCGCCCGACTACCCGCTGTGGACCGCGGCAGTCAACCTCTCCGGGGGGACGGCCGTGCACTACGTCTGCGACGAGCAGTCGGAGTGGCTTCCCGACCTCGACGACATCCGCAGCAAGATAACCGACCGTACGCGCGGAATCGTCGTCATCAATCCGAACAACCCCACCGGCGCGGTCTACCCGCCGGAAACCCTCCAGGGCATTCACGATATCGCCGCCGAAAACGACATTACCGTCTTCGCAGACGAAATCTACGACAAGATCGTCTACGACGGTGCTCGCCACGTCAGCATGGCCAGCCTCTGCGAGGACATCATCTGCGTCAGCTTCGGCGGGCTTTCGAAGAACTACCGTGCCCCCGGTTTCCGCGCGGGCTGGATGATGCTCTCCGGGCGGAAGCTCCAGGCGACCGATTATCGCGAGGGACTCGACATGCTCGCGAACATGCGGCTGTGCAGCAACGTGCCGTCGCAGTACGCGATCCAGACCGCGCTGGGCGGCTACCAGAGCATCAACGACCTCGTGATCGCCGGCGGTCGCCTGCGCGATCAGCGCGATCTCGCCTGGGAACGGGTCACCGCGATCCCAGGGGTGAGCTGCGTCAAGCCGAAGGGGGCGCTCTACCTCTTCCCGCGGCTCGACACCGAGCGGTTCAATATTCGTGATGACTCGAAGTTTGCGCTCGATCTCCTGCGAGAGAAACGAATTCTGATCGTCCAGGGAACCGGCTTCAATCTCGCGGCGCCCGACCATTTCCGGCTCGTCTTCCTGCCCAACGAGGAGATCCTCGCGGAGGCCATCGAGGGCATCGCGGAGTTCCTGTCGTGGTACCGGCAGTAGCGCTTGCCGGGGGGCGGGGGCGCGCAGGCGCCGGCGCCGGCTCGGCGCGCGCCGCAGGGCCACCCTTGAAGAGACCGCGCGTTCTGCTATAATCGCCGAAATGACGGTACGAGTACGCTACGCTCCCTCGCCGACGGGGCTGCAGCACGTGGGCAGCGTCCGAACGGCGCTCTTCGATTACCTCTACGCGCGCTCGCAAGGCGGCCGGTTCATCCTGCGCATCGAGGATACCGACCGCGAGCGCTTCAACGAGGAATCGCTGCAGGACATCTACGACACCTTCGCGTGGCTCGGCATCCAGTGGGACGAGGGTCCGGACGTCGGCGGTGATTACGCGCCGTACATCCAGTCCGAACGCACCGATCTCTACACGCGCTACGCGCAGCAACTCCTCGACGCCGGGCACGCCTACTACGCCTACGACACAGCCGAGGAACTGCGCGCCGAGCGCGAGGCGAGCGACGGCAAGGGCGGCTACGACCGCAGGTTCCGCGATATGAGCGAGGACGAGCTCGCCGGCTACCGCGACCGCGGTATCGCGCCGGTCGTCAGGTTCAAGGTGCCGCTGACCGGCAGGACGACCGTGGACGACGTGGTCTTCGGCGAGGTGAGCTGGGACAACGCGGATATCATCGCCGATCCGGTGCTCCTCAAGTCCGACGGGATGCCCACCTACCATCTGGCGGCGACCGTGGACGACCACCTCATGGAGATCTCGCACATCATGCGCGGTCCAGAGTGGCTGCCGTCCACGCCCCTGCACGTCCTGCTCTACGAGGCGTTCGGATGGACCCCGCCGCGGTTCTGCCACCTCCCGCTCGTGGTGGGCGAGGACGGCAAGAAGCTGAGCAAGCGGCACGGTGCCACGCGGGTTCTCGAGTTCCGCGAGCGCGGCTACCTGCCGGAAGCGCTCCTAAACTACCTCGCTCGCGTCGGGTGGAGCTACGACGACAAGCAGGAGATCTTTTCGCGCGAGGAGCTCGAGCGTATCTTCACGCTCGACAAGATCAACAAGGCCCCGGCGGTCTTCGACTACAAGAAGCTCGAGTGGCTCAACGGCCACTACATCCGGGAGCGCTCGCCGGACTCGCTCTACGGGGCGGTTCTTCCGTTCGTGCAGTCCGCCGGGCTCGCCGACGACCCGCCGACGGCAGGGCAGGAGGAGATCATCCGCGGCGCGGTGCCGCTCATCCAGGAACGGCTCAAGTATCTCGCCGACGCTCCCGACCTCGTGCGGTTCCTCTTCGAGGAGCCGGATGATTTCGACCTTGACGAGATGGTTCCCAAGAAGCTCGACCGCGAGCAGACGAGCGCCCTGCTCGAACAGGTAGCGCCGCTGGTCGCCGAAATCCCCGGGCTGAGCGACGAGGAGAACGAGCAGGTCTTCCGCGCGAAGGCGGCGGAGCTCGACACGAAGCTGGGCAATCTGCTCATGCCGCTGCGCGTGGCGATTACCGGGAGTCGCGTATCGCCGCCGCTGTTCGGTTCGATCCGCTTGCTCGGCGCCGAACGCGCGGAGCGCCGAGTGGAACGCGCACTACACAGGCTGAAGGAGTCATGATGGCAGACGTGGTAGCAGACCCGAAGGTCATGGACAACATCGTTTCGCTCTCCAAGCGACGGGGCTTCATCTTTCCGTCGTCGGATATTTACGGCGGGCTCTCGTCGGCGTGGGACTACGGTCCGCTCGGTTCGGAGCTGAAGAACAACATCCAGCGCTTCTGGTGGCGCGAGATGACGCAGCTGCACGACAATATCGTCGGCCTCGACGCGGCGATCATGATGCACCCGCGCGTCTGGGAGGCGAGCGGTCACGTGGAGAACTTCGACGACCTGATGGTCGAAGACACGGTGACCAACGACCGTTTCCGCTTCGATCACCTCACCGAGGAGCAGCGCAATACGATGACGAGCCCGGCGGGAAACCCGCTCTCGGCGCCGCGGAAGTTCAACCTGATGTTCAAGACGAGCATGGGAGCGGTGGAAGACTCGTCGCAGATCGTCTTCCTGCGCCCCGAAACCGCGCAGGGCATCTACGTCAACTTCAAGAACGTCGTCCAGTCCTCGCGCGTGAGGATACCCTTCGGGATCGCGCAGGTGGGCAAGGCGTTTCGCAACGAGATCGTCACGAAGAACTTCATCTTCCGAACGTGCGAGTTCGAGCAGATGGAGATGCAGTACTTCATCCACCCGTCTGAGGACGAGCAGTGGTTCGAGTACTGGCGCAACGAGCGGATGGAGTACTACCGGAAGCTCGGCATCCGGATGGACCGGCTGCGGTGGAAGGAGCACGGTCCCGACGAGCTCGCGCACTACGCGAAGGCCGCCTACGATATCGAGTATCTGTTTCCCTTCGGCTGGAACGAGCTCGAGGGCGTGCACAACCGCACCGACTACGACCTCTCGCGCCACAGCGAGTTCTCGGGCAAGGATCTGACCTACCTCGACGACTCGCGGAACAACGAGCGCTATCTGCCCTATATCATCGAGACGTCTGCTGGATTGACCCGTACGGTACTGATGGTGCTCGCCGACGCGTACGACGAGGAAGAGGTCGGCGAGGGCGACGTGCGCACCGTGCTGCGCTTCCACCCGACGATCGCGCCCGTGCAGGTGGGCGTGTTCCCGCTCGTGAAGAAGGACGGGCTCGCCGATCTCGCGCGGAAGATCGAGCGCGAGCTGCGCGAGGACTTCGCGACCTTCTACGACCAGGGCGGGGCGATCGGTCGCCGCTATCGCCGGCAGGACGAGGTGGGCACGCCGTACTGTATCACGATCGACTACGAGACGAAGGAGAACGACACGGTGACGCTGCGCTTCCGCGACTCGATGGAGCAGGTGCGCGTGCCGGTGGCGGACATTTCGTCGAAGATCCGCGAGGCGACGAAGACGTACCGCCGGGTGGGGTCATGAACGAGACGCTTGCGACCCTCACCGAGCGCGGCTTCTTCGCGCAGTGTACCGATGTCGAGGCGCTCGGCGCCGCCATGGACGCCGGCCCGGTGACGTTCTACGTCGGGATCGATCCCACCGGCGCGAGCCTGCACATTGGCCACCTCGTCCCGCTCTACGCGATGGCTCACCTCGCGAAGGCCGGCCATAGGCCGGTCGCGCTCGTCGGCGGCGGAACCGCGCTGATCGGCGACCCGTCGGGCAAGACCGAGATGCGCAGGATGCTGACCGTCGAGCAGATCGACGCGAACGTGAAGGCGATCCGGGTCCAGATCGAACGCTTTCTCGAGTCCACCGGGACGAAGCCGACGGTCGTGAATAACTACGAGTGGCTCGCGTCGCTGAACTACATCGAGTTCCTTCGCGACATAGGGCGCCACTTCTCGGTCAACCGGATGCTCAGCTTCGAGACGTACAAGATGCGCCTCGAGACCGGGCTCTCGTTCATCGAGTTCAACTACCAGCTCCTGCAGAGCTTCGACTTCCTCGAGC
>CAYWJH010000027.1:0-34237 GCA_964458555.1 uncultured Spirochaetaceae bacterium
ACTCTTTCCCTACACGACGCTCTTCCGATCTGAGGACCCGAGCGCCGCCGCGCCGGGCGAGGCGTCTGCCGGTGGCACGGAGCCGCGCCCCGACGCGCGAGCCGCGTCCGCGGCCGGAGGCGCGACGCTCCTCTCGGGGCTCGGCATCGGCATCGACGCCGGTGGAACCTACACCGACGTCGCGCTCTACGACTTCGCCTCCTCCACGGTCCTGGCCTCCGCGAAGGCGCCCACGACGCCGGCGGATCCGTCGGTAGGCGCAGGCGAGGCGATCGGCCGACTGCCCGCCGATCGCTTTGGCGAGGTGAAGCTCGTCTCGCTCGCGACGACCTTCGCGACGAACGCCATCGTGGAAGGGCGCGGCGGAACGGTGGGGCTGCTGTTGCTCGGATACGACGAGTACGGATTCGCGCGCGTCGAGCACCGCCCGGCGCGACGCGCGATCGGGTCGCACAGCATCGACGGCACGCTCAAGGAACCGCTCGACGAGGAGGCGGTGCGCGGGGCAGTCCGCGCGTTCATCGATACCGACGCGGTGGAAGCGATCGCGATCGTCGAGTGGACGGGTTGCCGGAATCCTGAGTTCGAGGTCCGCGCGAAGGAGATCGCGCGCGAGCTCTTCGACGGCCCGGTTCAGTGCGCGCACGAGCTCACGAGCGAGCTCGACTGCATACGCCGCGCGACTACGGTCGCGGTCAACTGCCGGATCGCGCCGGTCATCGTCGACCTCGTGCGGGACGTGGAGGCGGTGATGAACGCGTACGGTATCGCCGCGCCCCTGTCGGTCGTGCGCGCCGACGGGTCGGTGATCTCCGGGGAGGAAGCCTGCCGGCGCCCGGTGGAGATGGTGCTCTCCGGCCCGGCTGCGAGCATCTGCGGCGCGCACGCGCTCACCGGCACCGAGGACGCGGTGGTCGTCGATATGGGCGGCACCACATCAGACGTCGCGCGGTTGTCGGGAGGGCGGCCGCTGCACAACGGCAGCGGTGCCGATGTGGGCGGCCATCGGACCACCGTGCGCGCGCCTGCGCTCCATACGACCGGTCTCGGCGGCGACAGCCGCATAGGAGTCGACCGGCGGGGCACGATCACCGTGGGGCCGCGACGGGTCCTTCCGCTCTGCCGTCTCGCCGAGACCGAATCCTCGCTGCCCGCGCTGCTGCGCGAGCTGCACGAAACCGACCTCGCGGAGCTTGCCCTGCTGCCGGGTGCGGAGGTCTTCGTCCTCCAGCGCGAGCCCGCTGCGGGTTTGCGGCTCACCGACCGTGAGCGCGCTATCGTCGAGATCCTCCGCGACGGCCCGGCGAGCATCATCGGCCTCTCGCGCGGGCTCGACTACCCGTACCTCACGTGCATCGATACGAGTCGCCTCGAGGAGGTAGGTATCGTCATCAGAGCCGGCTTCACGCCCACCGACCTCGTGCACGTCGAAGGCCGATGGGACCGCTGGAACGCCGACGTCTCGCGGCTGGCGCTCGCCCACCTCGCCTCGCGTGCCGGTGTCGAGGAAGACGTGTTCGCCTCGCGCGCGCGCAGCGAGATCAGACGGCTGCTCGCGCGCGTCATCGCGGCGACTGGAATGGGGCTCGACGACCCGCAGGCGTTCGAGGCCGATCCGCTGTCCGCGCGGCTGTTCAGGAGCGCGGTCACCGGTGAAGCGGACGGCGTCGTACACGGCGGTCTACGGCTGTCGGTGCCGGTGATCGGGATAGGTGCACCCGCGCACCTGTTCGTGCCCGAGGCCGCCGGGGTGCTCGGCGCCGATTCGATCATCCCGGACCGCGCGGGCGTGGCCGGGGCGGTGGGCGCGATCACCGGTACCGTCATGGAATCGGTACACGTCCTCATTCGGCCCGGCCCCGATGGCTTCACGGTCCACGCCCCCGACGGGGTGCAGTCGTTCGCGCTCATGGACGCCGCACGCGCCTTCGCGAGCGATCGCGCTGTCGACCTCGTGCGGACGAAGGCGCTCGGCGCCGGCGCCGACCGCTTCTTTATCCGGCTGCACGTAGAAGACCGCAAGGCGCCTTCTGCCGACGGGGGCATGGTCTACATTGACACGAGCGTGCGCGCTGAGGCCGCCGGAGCGCCACGGGTACAGGAGGGCCCATGACACCCGAACGAGACCTCATCCATCCGCGCGACCAGATCGTCGAGATCATGGATCGCATCTACGGCTACGGCATGACGACGACGTCGGGCGGAAACCTCTCCGTGCGGGACACCGGCGAGGACCTCTGGATATCTCCGGCCGGCTACGACAAGGGCAGCCTTCGGCCTCACGACGTGGTCTGTGTCCACCGCGACGGTTCGACGAGCGGGCCGCATCCACCGTCCTCGGAGCTTCCGTTTCATCAGGCCATCTACGAGGCGAGAGACGACGCGCGGGCGATCGTCCACGCGCATCCTCCGGCGCTGGTTGCGTTCAGCCTCACCGGCCGCGTCCCGGACACGAGAATTCTGCCCAAGGCGCGGTTGGTCTGCGGCGACGTCGGGTTCGCTCCGTACGAGCTTCCCGGGAGCGCCGCGCTCGGCGAGCGTATCGCCGGCGTCTTCGCCGAAGGACACGACACGGTCGTACTGGAGAACCATGGCATCGTCTGCGCGGGGACGACCTTGTTCGAGGCGTTCCAGCGGTTCGAGACGCTCGACTTCTGCGCGCGTTTGACGATCGAGGCGCGACGCGTCGGAACGCCTCATGCGCTCAGCGAGGAGCAGCTCGGCTACATCAAGGGCAGCTCGCACCTCGTGCCCGAGTTCGACCCCGACCCGGCCTCGAGTAGCGAGCGCGAGCTCCGCACGGAGATGGTCCGACTCATCAGACGCGCCTACGACCACACGCTCTTCACGAGCACGGAAGGCACGTTCTCCTGCCGGCTCGGCGAGGACGATTTTCTCATCACGCCCTACGGCGTCGACCGCAAGCAGATCCGTCGGGAGGACGTCGTCCTCGTGCGCGACGGGCAGCGTGAGCGCGGCGGGATCCCCAGCCGTTCGGTGCTGCTGCATCGGCAGATCTACGCCCGCCATCCGACGGTGAAGGCGGTGCTGATCGCGCATCCACCGAGCGTTATGGCGTTTGGCGTGGCTCACGAGCCGTTCAACACGCGGACCATCCCGGAGAGCTACGTGATGCTCCGCGACATTCCGCTGCTCGAGTACGGGGCGCAGTTCAACGACCGCGAGCGCGTCGCGTCGATGATCGGCCCTGATACGCCGGTGGTCATCGTGGAGAACGATTGTGTGATCGTCGCCGGCGGCAGCCTGCTCGAGGCGTTCGACCGGCTGGAGGTCGCCGAGTTTTCGGCGCGTTCGGTGATCGCCGCGGGCGCGATCGGCACGGTCACGACGATTGGCGAGGCGCAGGTGCAGGACCTCAACCGGGCCTTCGGAATCGGGTGATGCCGATGCGCGACAGCGTTCGAAAATACTTGTACCTGCAATAGGCAAACAGTACCTTTCGACTTATGAAAACGAGCACGCTCTACGTATCGCCGCTCGGCGGGCGGCTCCTGCTCGCGGCCACGCTTGCGATCGCCGCTGCGACGCTGCCGGCCGCGCCGCAGGCCGAGCTCTGGCCGCGCTGGGAAGCCCACGATCCGTCCTCGTCGCGTACGGTGAACCACGACGAATGGGACGCCTTCCTCGAAGCCTACCTGATCGTCGACCACCCATCCGGCGTAGACCGGGTGCCGTACGCGGATGTGAGCTCGGCCGATCGGCAGGCGCTCCAGGACTACCTGGATCGGCTTCAGGCGGTGGAGGTGTCTGGGCTCAACCGCGACGAGCAGATCGCCTACTGGATCAACCTCTACAACGCAGCGACCGTCGATCTGATCCTGGACAACTACCCGGTCGACTCGATTCGCGATCTCGGCGAAGGGATATTCAGCAACGGTCCGTGGGACGACGAGCTGCTCACCGTCGAGGGCGAGGCCCTCACGCTCAACGACGTGGAGCATCGCATCGTTCGGCCCATCTGGCGGGACGCGCGCATCCACTACGTGGTGAACTGCGCGAGTATCGGGTGCCCCAACCTGCAGCCGGTCGCGCTCACCGCCGAGAACTGGGACCGCGTCTTCGCCGACGCGGCGGTTCAGTACATCACACACCCGCGTGGGGTGCGCTTCGACGGCCGCCGCCTCGTGCTCTCTTCTATCTACGACTGGTACGTCGCCGACTTCGGCGGCGATCTCGCCGGCGTGAAGGAGCATGTCGCGGACTATCTCGACGCTGCAACCGCGGAGCGGTTGATGGACCACGACGGCCGAGTCAGCTACGAATACGACTGGACCCTGAACGAGCCGTGATCGGCTGGACGGCGCGCACGTGCAGATCGCGGCGACGCGGTGCACGCCCCACGGCCACCACGCCGGCGGCGAGGACTGCGATGCCCACGGCGCTCCATACCCCGAGCGTCGCGCCGTCGACAATCGCGGCGGTCAGCAGCAGCGGGATCGCGACGTAGGCGACGTCGTAGATCGACCCCATCATGGACGCACGGCAGTGTCGCAGGTACGACCACTGGATCATGCCGAAGGCGCCCGCCGCCCCAAGGAAGCTCGCGCCGAAGAGCCACCACGTGGCGACGGTCTGCGGAAGAAAGGTGTTCTCCACAGCACCGGCCTGCGATACGCCCTTGACCACAGCCTCCAACGCGGCGAGGCCCCCGGCCGCGACGCCGAAGAAGAGCTCCTGGAGGCCGACGCTCCGCCGGCGCACGAGGATCGAGACCAGCGGCGCGCCTATGAGCCACGCTACCGCCACGAACACGAGGAGCGTACGGTCGGCGCCGAACAGCGACGGCTTTCCGCCGACCATGTTGCCGGCTCCCACCAGCAGCGTCCCTGCGACGATGATGAGTATGCCCGCATATTGCGAACGGTGCAGCCGCTCGCCGAGCATCGACCGGGAGAACAGCAGGAGCGGAAGCAGCCCGAGACCGTACATCGACGTGTAGTAGACCGTGGGCGCGAATCGGTTCGCGAGAATCACCCACAGGGGATTGGTGAAGTTCATCAGCACCCCGGCGATATAGACCATCTTCGCCCGTCGCCTATCCGCGTCGCTCGAGCGCAGGCCGGAGATTCCCAGCCGCATCATTCCTTTCGAGAGATGGATTGTCGAGGTGCCCAGCACGCCGATCGCCATCGCGATCGCCGCGGCAGCCGCGTCGCTCATGGGCTCGTCTCCTCGGGTGCTTCGGCCTGCCGGGGGAAGTCGGACCAGGACGGGGGGGCGTAACGCCGCAATGCGTGCGGGTTCTCCGCCTCGTAACTCTCGATGAAACGGCCCCGCGTCTTCGGCGTGAGCTCGCCGGTCGGGACCCAGAGCGCGGTCTCGAGCGCGCCGCCGAAGTCCGCGTCGCGCGCCGTGTCGAAGACCGCCATCGCGTCGGTCGCCTTGAGGTACGAGAGGAGGATGAGCGGCGGGGCGACCCCGTACGTCTTGAGCTCTGCGTGCAGCCGTTCGCGCGCCCGATCCGTCGCGACACCGCGGTAGAGTCGTTGTCGCTCCTCGTCGATCGCCGGCGAACGGTACGCCGAATCGGGGTGCGCCGTGATGAGCCCATCGGGTCCTGCGTGGTGCTCGTAGAGGTAGGCGAGCAGGGTGCCGACGGCCGCGTCGGGCCAATCGGAATAGACGGAGACGTTGCCGAAGAAGTAGCGAAGCTGCGGGTACTCGCCGACGAGCGCGCCGAGTCCCGCCCATACGACGAACAGACCCACGATCGCCCGCTTCGCCTCGCGATTGACGACCGACCGTCCGAGCTCGACCGACGCCGGCAGGTATCGCTCGGTGAACTCGTTCGAGAACGCGAACAGCCCGGCGGTGCGAAGACGCGAGAGGTCGCCGGCCTCGAGCGCCTCGGCGCCGAAGAGGAAGCGATACATCGCGACGAGCTCCTTCTCTTCAGGATCCCAGGCGACCATCTGCTTGTAGCACACCCCACCGGTGTCGTGGTCGTCGATGTCGCGCTCCTCCCCGCGTCCGGCACCGACGGTGCGATACTCGCGTTCGCGGATACGGCCGATCTCTGCCATAACCGCAGGCGACTCCGCGGCGGTGGTCACGTAGACCTCTACCCCCTTGTACGCGCGGATCCTCTTTTCGGGGCGAAGCTCCGCGGCGAGAGCCTCGGCCGGCGCGGGCCCGGCGAGTGGACGCATCGTCATGTGGACACTCTCCTCATCGTTCTCCGGTCGAGGCCGTGCTCGACGAGCCGTTGGATTCGCCGGGCGATCGCCCGATCGGCCTGCGGCCCTCGAGCGGGACCCGCTTCGACCGGCGTGCCGAAGCGCACGCGAACCGTCTGGCCGCGTCGCCGAAAGAGCTCGTCGACGAGCAGGAGCATCTCCAGGTTCGTGCCGATTCCCAGCGCGCGGCGCAGCCGCCAGATCGCGTAGAATCGCCGGGAGTTCCGGCCGGACACGTGTACCGGTACGATCGGCCGGCGGTGACGACGCGCCTGTTTGACGAACGACTTGTCCCATTCGAACTCGCGCAGCCGTCCGCCCCGGTACCGCGCGGTGCGTCCGGCCGGAAAGACGAGGACGGGAGCGTCGGAGGCGTACATCGTATCGTACGACGCCGCGCGCGCCCGGTTGGAACCGTACTTGTCGACCGCGGCGAGCAGCTCGTGTACCGGCGCAAGCGCGAGCAGGAGGTCGTTCGCCGGTACGCGCATCGTCCCGTAGCGCCGGCAGAGCAGGTGCATCATGGCGAGCCCGTCGATTCCGCCGGTGGGGTGGTTTGCGCAGAAGACGGCGCGGCCGTCGAGCGGGAGATGCTCGTCGGCGGAGCTCTGCACGCGCACCTCCAGGAAGGCGAGCGCGCGGTCGACGAACTCGCATCCGGAGCAACGGCGGGCAGACCGGACGAAACGGGCCAGCTCGCGCTGGTGGATGACCAGCTCGAGCACGCGCACGGCGGTCTTTGGAAGACGCCGTGCGAGACGGGGGTTCTTTGCGAGAAAGAGCGTCTCTACGTCGAGCGGGAGAGCGTCGGTCGGCGGCGCCACTCGCGCCACGGGTGCTTCGCGCATCGAACCGAATATAGTTGTATGTGCATCTACGGTCGAGTGAAATCGGTCAGTCGAGCAGGCCGAAGGGGCGGACCGCGAGCGAGGCGGTAAGCGCGCGCACGCCCCGGCGAGCAGATCGCCGAGGACGCAGCAGCGGGTGCGCAGCTTCACTGAGCTCGGTCAGCGGGTAGAGCATTACCGCGGTGGAAACGTCACGCTCGGTGCGGCGACGGTGAAGAAGGTCTCGGTGCCATCGGCATCGGCCGCGCTTTGGGACGACGAGAGCATGGCGGAGGTGTTTCTCGATCGTGCCTGCTTCCTCTACTACGCGTTCCACCAGCTGCACGGGCCGCGGGGCGACGTCATCGCGGAGATGGAGCGGTGCGTGGGGCAGCTTCTCGATACGCTCGACGAGCTCGTCGTGGAGGGCATGCAGGCTCGGACCGTCCTCCGCTAGGGCCCCCGGTGAGTAGCACGACGCGTACCAGATCGTGATCCCGCGCGAACACTGGGCGGTGCGGCGCTGGGTCCGGGCCACGGCGCGCGGCCTCAGCGCGCCTCGACCTCGAAAACCACCGCCTCGTGCACCGCGACCTCCGGGAGCCGTACGCGAACGGCGCCGTCGTCTTCGGCGACGGTCTCGAGCTCCCGACCGGCGGCGAGCGCGCGTGGCGCGCCGGCGAGCCCGCCGCCCAGATGCAGCGTCACCTCGAGTCCGGAGAGCGGGAGCACCTCGCGTACGACGCCGCGCATCGCGAAGGGGTTGGTCATATTGACCACGTGCAGGCAGTGGCGCGTCGCGCCGCCCGTGCCGGCGCCCGATTCTCCGCGCCACAGCGTGACGTCCACGAGCCCCGGCCCGCTGACGTGCACAAGTGGTGCGGTTCCGCCGGCGGCCCAGCGCACGCTGTTCGCGAGGACGCGGCCGTGGTCGGGCGTGAGCATCTCCCAGAACCTTCGGTCCAAGTCGCTCGCGATGTAGACCACGCGTCCGTCTCCGGCGAAGGAATGGAAGACCTCATCGCAGTCGTCGCGGATCTCGCGCGGGTAGACCTCCTCCATGGGAAGGTCGGGGTAGGGCGGGACGAGCGAGTAGGGGGCCGCACCGGGCTGCCTGCCCGCGGGTCGGTCCGCAGGCGCGGCCACCGGCACCCGCGCGCCGCCGTTGATCACGCGGCCGGCGTCCTCGAGCCCGCGGTGGATCACCGACAGGTCGGCGGTGTCGGCGCCGTGGTTGAGCGCGATGTACGAGTTTTGCAGCGGCGTCTGCACGGCGGCGTCGGTCGCGTGCGCGCCGAACAGGTCGGCGAGCGCGAAGTTACCGCGCCGCCGACCGCGCTCGTCGTAGAGCGAGGTCTCGAAGGTAGCCACGAGCCCGCCCCCGGCGTGCACGTAATCGCGGAGGACCTGCGCCTGCGCATCTGAAAGCGTCGCGACGTTGGGCAGGATCACGGCACGGTAGCCGTCGAGGCTGCCGGCGCTGAGCGTATCGGCATGCACCATCTCGAAGAGCGTGCGATCCTCGAGGAGCGCCTGGTAGAATCCGGCGATGGGCGCGTCGACGAGCTCGCCCCCTCGGCTGCGCGCGTAGTGGCGCGCGGCGGCCTGCGAATAGACGATCGCCACCTCCGCCACCGGCTCGCGGAGGCGCAGGTGCGGCTCCCAGTCGGCGTACGTGCGGTAGAGGTCGCTCACGACCTGCATCCAGCGGTCGTCGTAGACGCGTCCGCAGAACTTGGTGAACCACGGGCGCATGCCGTTCGCGACCGCCTCGGCGACCCAGACGCGAAGCTCGGCACCTTCCTGTACCGAGTCCTTCCATCGGAACCGCTCCTCGACGCCGACCGAGAAGATCCCGCCAATAGGCTTGCGGCCCATCGTGGCGCGCAGCTCCCTGCCGTTGCGCCCATTGGCCCAGGGAGCGGCGATGCCGCTTCGTGCCTGCTTGTCGATGAAGAGGATCTCGTTCCGCTCCGCGAGCCCCACGCCGTCCAGGTCGCTCAGTGCCCCGCCGGGGGAGTTCGGGATGAAGCTCGAGCCGGGGCGAGCGGTGCGGATGCGCGCGTTCCAGTGATCGGCGAGCTCGAAGAGGCGCCGCTCGCGCCACTCGAGGTAGGCGACCATCGCGTCGCTGTCGCGATCGTCGGCGCCCGGGATCTCGAGCCCGGTCACCGTGCGAAACCCGGTTCGGCACGACTCGCAGTAGCAGATACCCGAGCCGGCCCAGCGGTTGCAGAAGATCGCGTCCACGCCGTAGCTCGAGGCGATCTCCTCGTGCACGCGCGTCATGAAGTCGAAGGTGTAACCGCCCAGCGCGCACGTGACCCAGACGCCCGGCGTCGACCAGTGCTCGCGGTAGCGACCGTCCTCGGTGACCGCGAGCCACTCCGGGTGGTCGCGCCGCGCGTCGGTGTGCGTCGCGTGCGCGTCGCTGCGGCAGAGCACCGCCATGTCCATCGCCCGGCATCGCTCCACGAGGTAGCCGAAGACGTCCTCGTCCCCGAGCGTTGCCGCCTCGTGGTGGTAGGGGACGTCGGTGGGGTGGAAGGCAAGATACCCGCCGCTACCGATCACCGCGCCGTCGCATCGGCATTCCTCGAAGTAGCGCAACCAGAAGTCGGGGTCGAAAGAACCGGGGTCTGTATCCGTGAGCGTGAGCTGCGCCCAGCGCATCGTGCGTTCGTACCATGGTGCCATCTAAACAAGCTCCATTCCGTGCGTGAGCGCGTGCTCGGCGATCGAGCTTGGGCGGGAAGCGACCTCATCGCGCGTGTAGACGAACAGCTCGACCGGCAGGCCTGCGTCGGCGAACCTGTCGGCGAACGTGGCGGGGCGGTCGAGAAGCGGAACGTCGGTCGCGCTGAGCACCACCAGAACGTCCGCGTCGCTCGCGGCGGTCGCTGTGCCGCGAGCGAGCGAGCCGAACAGGATGATGCGTTCGACCGATCGATCCTCATGCGCCCATCGTCGGGCTGAGTCGCGGACCGCCTCGACGGCCGCCTCGCGGTCAAGCCAGAAGACCGTTACAGAACCGTACGATCGCTTCTCCACTACCGATCGCATCGTCCGCGTCTCCTTGAGTGATGTAGTCGCCGGGCTTCCCTTCCGCGTATCCGGTCGGGTAGCGCGCCGGTACGTAATATTTGTCGACGGTGCGAGCCGCGTCGCGGAGCGTCTCCAGATCTCGCTCTGCCTGGCCCATCCAGTCGGCGCTTCGGTCGGCCATAGCGTATCCTACCACGCTACGCCGGCACCGGGAAACAGATGGTGAACACCGGGCGGGGGCTGCGGGTGACCTCGAGCTCCCCGCCCAGCTGTTGGGCGAGATTGACCACGAGCTGGAGACCCAGCGTCGTCGCCGAGTAGGGGTCGACGTCGTCCGGGAAGGGCCTGCCGGAGTTGCGCGCCGTGAGCACGTAGTGGGCGCCCTCCGCGGTGAGCGTGACGCCCTCGGCTTCGACGCGCAGGCTCACCCCGTCAGCCGGCGATGAGGCGAAGACGGAGGACAGCAGCCCGTGGAGGTACGGCCCCACGTCCACGGCTTGTTCGTCGCTTGCCGACTGCAGCTGCTCGTGCGCGAAGCGGACCGCTTCGATCTGGTTGCGCAGGTCTGACAGGTCTACGCCGTCGGGCAGATTCTCCTCGGTCAGGAAGATCAGCGAGGAGATGATCGAGAGGTTGCTCTTGATCCGGTGATGCACCTCGCGTCGTCGCCCGCAGCCGCGCTTCGAGGCGGCTCCGCGCCGTGATGTCGTGCGCCGCCATCACGATCCGATCGAGCGGTACGTGATTCGCTCGCGGACGTCGCGAATCGTCGCGACAAATCCGACCACCTCGCCGTCATCAGACACGATGGGCGTGCTCGTCGTCTCCGTCCACACGGTCGTCCCGTCCTTGCAGCGCCGTTCGAGCTCCATGCGCGACGATTCGAACGCCGGGTTCTCCCCTTGTCGCCGTGCGAGCTCGGTCACCGCGCGGACGGACTCCTCGGTCAGCGTTTCCCCAAGGGGCATCCGGCGATACTCCTCCGGGGTGAAGCCGGTAAGCCGCTCGATTGACGGGCTCACGTAGTCCACGCGGAACTCACGGTCCACGGTGAGCACCGTCTCGCTCATGTTCTCGGTGATGAGGCGGTAGCGCTCCTTCTCCTCCTGGCTCTGCCGGTGCGCCGCCCAGAGCTTGAGCGCCATGTCGATCGATTCGAGCAGGACGAACTCGCCCGAGCTCTTCACGACGTACCCGTAGCCGGTGATCTGCTTCACGCGGTCGACGTAGTCGGGCTCGGTGTGCGAGGTGAGAAAGGCGATAGGAACGTCGCGGAGCTCGAGGATACGGCGGGACGCTTCGGTGCCGTCGATTCCCGGGCCCAGGTCAATATCCATGAGAATCAGGTCGACGTCAGGGTGTTCTTGGACGTAGGAAACCGCCTCCTCGCCCGAGTGGGCGAGCGCGACCGTGTAGCCGTTGCGCTCGAGCGTGCGCCGCTCGGCGAGCGCGATGATGGCCTCGTCCTCGACGAGGAGCAGTGTCGTGGGCTGTTTGGGCTGCACGTGAGGGTCTCCCTTGATACCTGGGACGCGCGGTGCTTCAGGGCAGTCTCCGAAGAATGCCGGGAAGCTGCGTACGTCCCGTACTATACCGCGGCACGCCCGGTTCGACCACGTTTGCGCCCGCCCTTGACGCTGAATCGGTACACCGTTATATATAATCTATTATACATTCCAAGGAACGAATATGAAAGACCTGCTCATCATTGGCGGGGTCGCCGCCGGTGCGACCGCGGCGGCGCGCGCCCGACGCCTGAATAGCGACATCGACATCACGATCCTCGAGGCGGGGGCCGATGTCTCCTTTGCGAACTGCGGCCTGCCGTACTATCTGGGCGGCGACATAGAGTACCGGTCGTCGCTCATCCTCGCGAGCGAAGAGACCTTCCGCGACCAGTACCGCGTGGACGTCCATACGAATACCGAGGCGCTGCGGATCGACCGCGAGGCGAAGTCGGTCCGCGCGCGCAACACCGTCACCGGCGAGGAGCGCGATTCTCCCTACGACGCGCTCATCCTCGCGCAGGGCGGGAAGCCCGTCGTTCCGCCGGTTCCCGGAGCAGACCGTGATTCCGTGTTCCAGCTCTGGACGCTCGACGACATGGACCGCATCGACGCGTGGGTGAAGGACGAGGAGCCGAAGAAGGCGGTCGTCGTGGGCGGCGGGTTCATCGGCCTCGAGATGGTGGAGGCGCTCGCCAAGCGCGGGCTCGACGTCGCCCTCGTCGAGATGCTGCCGCAGGTAATGCCCAACCTGGAAGGCGAGCTCGCCGGGTTCCTGCAGAAGGAGCTCCTCGACTACGGGGTGGATCTGCACCTGGGCACCTCGCTCGCCGCGATCGAGGACGGATCCGTAACGCTGAGCGACGGTTCACGACTGGATGCCGATGTCGTTCTGCTGTCGGTGGGCGTGCGCCCCACCCTCGTGCTCGCGAAGGACGCCGGGCTCGACGTGGGCGAAGCCGGCGGGCTCACGGTGGACCCGACGCTACGCACGAGCGACCCGGCGATCTACGCCGCAGGCGACATGGTCGAGGTCGAGCACACTGTCGCCGGCCGGCGCGTCCGCATCCCGCTCGCCGGGCCCGCCAACCGCCAGGGCCGGCTCGCCGCGGAAAACGCGCTCGGCGGCAGCCGCGCCTACCGCGGCGCGATGGGCACCTCTGTGGTGAAGCTCTTCACCGCGGTCGCCGGGTCGACCGGGATGAGCCTCGCAGCCGCCCGCGAGGCCGGCCTGGACGCCGACGCGGTCGTGGTGCACAAGACGAGCCACACCGCCTACTATCCCGGCGCGGACAAGGTCAGCCTCATGGTTATCTTCGAGCGCGAGAGCGGGCGGGTGCTCGGCGCGCAGGCCGCCGGCCGCGTGGGCGTGGACAAGCGGCTCGACGTCATGGCCACGGCGATCGCGGGCAACCTCACGCTCGCCGACCTCGCCGAGCTCGACCTCGCCTACGCGCCGCCGTTCAATAGCCCGAACGGCCCGGTCAACATGGCCGCCTTCACCGCGGAGAACCACCGCACCGGCTTCAGCCCGTCGGTCCTCGCGCGCGACGTGGAGAGCTTTGCCATGGAGCACGAACCCATCGCGCTCGACCTTCGCGATCCCATCGCCTTCGGCAGGGCGCACCTGGAAGGGAGTACCAACGTCACGCAGAACCAGCTGCGCGAGAATATGGACCGGATCCCGCACGAGCAGACGATCCTCCTCATCAGCGACGACGGACAGAAGGGTCATGTGGCGCTGCGCATGCTCGCCGGTGCCGGCTTCGAAAAGGTCGTGAACGCGAGCGGCGGCTACCGCTCGCTCGAGCGTCACGCGCGCGCGATCGGCTACGAGCACCTCATGGTGGGGCTCGAGCCGGTGGAGCGGAAGTCGGTGGAGGATCTGGGGCACGGTGGGGCCGAGCCGCAGGCGGACGCGGACGACGGCGACGGCATCTCGCAGGAGGGTCCGGTCGTCCTCGACGTCCGTACGCCCATGGAGTTCCAGATGGGCGCCTACCCCGGCGCGGTCAACGTCACGCTCGACGAGCTTCCCGCGCGCGCCTCAGAGCTCGGCGCGTCCGACCGCGAGATCGTCGTCTACTGCGCCTCCGGCGCCCGGTCGGCCTACGCCGAACGGATCCTCACGCAGATGGGCTACACGAACGTACGCAACGCCGGCGGCCTGCACGACATCATGGCGGCGGGGGTGTAGGGGAGGCGGCGGCCGCCCGGTCAGCCGATCACGCGCAGCTTCAGGCCGTTGTATGTACGGAAGCCCTCGTCCGCTGTGACGAGCTCCGCATCGTAGCGCATCGCGGCCGCCGCGAGCATGGCATCCGGCACCGCGTTGGCCGCTGCGTTCGTGGTCAGGCACATATGGCGGAAGAGTGCGTGCGCCTGCCGGTCGAACGAGGCCGCGTGCGCGCCCTGCGCGGACTCGAGGTGGTCGACGAACCGCCACGCCCCGGCCGGTTCGGAGGGCTCGCGGAAGATCTTGGTATTGGTCACGAGCCGGAGGAAGGACGAGGCGATGAACGAGTAGAAGAGGTAGGGAGATCCACGCTCGAGCGCGTCCGCGATGAGGTCGTACGCCTGCTTGTGGTACGGACTGTCTGCGCGAAAGGCGTACACCCAGATGTTCACGTCCCAGAGCGTCACCGGTACCGCTCCTCCTCCGCATCCGCCGGTTCGAGCTCGTCCCAGTTCACCCCGGGCTGCAGCCCGCCGCGCGCCTCGGACACCGGCGGACGACCGGTGGTCGGTGTGCGCCCCAGACGTGCCCGGAGCCCTTCCACGATGAGGCCGGTCAATGTCGTGCCTTCGTCCACCGCCTGTCGTTTGGCCCGTCGGGCGAGGTCGTCCGGCAGATTAAGCGTCGTGCGCATGCAGATATGTTATCCAGGATACAGATATACGTCAACCAGATTCGGGCCCGCGCGGATCACTTAGCCCACCAGCACGCTGTCGAGCTCGGCGAGCTCCGCGAGGCGATGCTGACGTTCGTCGGCGGTGAGAAACGCGGCGGCCTCCAGGGTGAGCGCGCACGCCACGTGCAGGATATCGAGCGACCGCGCGAGCGTCTTCGCGGCATGATCGCGTGAGAGGTGTTCGGCCTGGCTGAAGACCTCGGGCCATGGCGGTCTCACCGCGAGGAGCCGACCGGCCGCGACGTCCTCGTCCACCGCGTCGAGCGCGGCGCGACGCTGGTCCGCGGAGATCGTCCGGCGCCCCTCCATGGCACGCAGCGCCTTGCGGAGCTCGAGCGCGTGCAGCTGCGTGTACGAGACGGCGCCCAGGCTCATCACCGCCTCGATAGCACGATCCGAGTTGGGCTCGAGGACGTAGAGTTTCACGAGAACGCCGGTGTCGACGTACCCGGTCACCGTTCGCCCCGGTCCTCGTAGATCTGCTCGGAGGCGGGCTTCGCCACCGGCCCGGCCGGAAAGTACGATTCGAGCCGTTCCCGGACGTCCGGCCACGGCTCACCGTGCTCGTACTCGGTGTACGGCGTGATGCGCGCGATGATCCTGCGGCGCCTCCGGACCTCGATCACCTCGCCCGCCTCGACCTCGTCGAGAAACCGTCCAAAGTGATGCTGGAGATTCCGCACGTCCACGGTCTTCATGTACTACATTATGTAGTGCAGCGCAGCCCGCGTCAAGCTCTCGCTTGACACCGCCCACCGGTCGCGCGTAGAAGTGACGGATGACCGCGCCGGCCGCTACCTGCGATCAGCTCGAAGCGCGTCTTCGCCAACCGCTTCCCGGCCTCCCCGCGCAGGCCACGATGGCGCCCGCCGATCGCATCTCGTCGGCCTACGACCCCAATCCCCCCGGCGCGAACCACGCTGGTGTCCTCCTGATCGTCACCGCCCGGCGCGAGCTCGTCTTCATCCGCCGCGCCGCCGACGGCCGCGCGCACAGCGGGCAGATCGCCTTCCCCGGCGGCGCTCGCGAGGACTACGACGCCGATCTCCGCGCGACCGCGCTGCGCGAGACCGAGGAGGAGATCGGCGTGCCGCGCGAGTCGGTCAGGGTGCTGGGCGCGCTCACGCCGCTCTACGTCGGCGTGTCCAACTTCGTCGTGCATCCCTTCGTCGGATGCGTGGAGGATCTCCCGCGCTTCGTCTGCCAGCCGGGCGAGGTGGAAGAGGCGATCGCGCTTCCGGTGGACGGGTTTGCGGCCGCACGCGGCGAGCTGGAGATGCTGCGACGCGGCGCCATCTACCGCGCGCCGTGCTACCGCTTCGGCGAGGTCGCCGTCTGGGGCGCGACGGCGATGATCACCGCGGAGTTTCTCACGCTGGGTGACGGCTCACAGCGGCTTGCACCTACCGAGGCCACTGAACATCCGCGAAATCAATCGCGCGCTTGCTGACCCAGTATTGAAATAGCTAACTAAGTGCGATACACCGACATCTGTGGAACACGAAGATGGCCGGAAGTCATCGATCGACGCCCAGGAAGAGAGACGCACGGCGATCGTACGAATGAGAAAGCGCGAACACACGCTCCAGCAGATCCATGACGCAATGGTCCACCGCCGCGGCGAGCTGGTAGAACGATTCGGCGTCGTCGTAGCTGGTGAGCTGGAAGTGCGCCTTGGAGAGAGTGATGTAGAGCGTCGTCTTGAACTCGGGTATCGAGCGGCCGGATAGCTCGAGCGCGCGGAGGGCGGCCGCGCGGCGTAGCCGCCTACCTTGTTGTACTGGCCCTTGGTGCCCCGTTGCTCCGCCTGCTCGCGAATACCGGCGAGGATGGTATCCGTGAGATCCGCCGCGCCGCCCAGTCTCATGGGCGTAGCGCCGCCATTCGTCGACCCCGAAACGCCACGCGTCCATGAATGGGCCGCTGCCGAGCATCGTGATCTCCACCGGCACCCACACGCGGTCGTCGATGACGATGAGCATCTCCCGGTTGGGGTGGACGATGAGGTAGTCGCGCGCCGGTGGGCGACGTGATCCCTTCGGTCGAGAAGATCGACCTCCACGGTCTCTCCGGCAACCAATGCGAAGCACCATCCACATTCGCCGCGTAGTGTAGTACTATGAGAGAAGAATCCATGGCGCTTTCTGACCGTGACCTGGAACAGGTCGGCAACTACGTTCGGGCCCACCTCATCGAGTGGCTGCCGGTGCCCGTGCTCGAGCTCAACGAGCGGATCGTCCGCGTCGAGGAGGAGCTCAAGGCGCAGCGCGAGCTGATGCAGCGCGGCTTCGACCAGGTCGAGCGGCGTTTTCGCGGTCAGACGTGGCTGATCGGCGTCGGGTTCGTACTGATCAGCACCCTCATGAGTCTGTACGCGTTGCTGGGCTGAGCGCGCCCGACATACCGAATCCTCACCCCCGAAGGGGCTGTCTCACGAGGCGAGGCAGCCCCTTTTTGTCCGCGGCGCCCCTACTCCTCCCCCGTCTCGTCCGCGAACAGGATAGGCGGCCCACTTCTCGCAGCGCTCGCCCGCGTGCCGTCGCTGCCGGCCTGCGCGAGGTAGGCGAACTCGCTGGCCCCGTCGGGATCGACCGCCGCGGCGAGCTGGTAGAACGATTCGGCGTCGTCGTAATCGGCAAGCTCGAAGTGCGCCTTGGACAGGTTGATGTAGAGCGTTGTTTGCAGGTCCGGTATCGAGCGGCCGGAGAGCTCGAGCGCGCGGACCGCGCCCTCGTACGCGCGGAGGGCGGCCGCGTAGCGCTCCTGGAGGAAGTTGACCGATCCCAGGTTGATCCTCGGATCCAGGTACGTCGCGTCCATGTTCGCGGCCCGAAGAAACGCGTCGCGCGCGGCGTCGTAGCGGCCGAGCCGCGCGGCGTAGATGCCTACCTTGTTGTACTGGCCCTTGGTGCCCCGTTGCTCCGCCTGCTCGCGAATACCGGCGAGGATGGTATCCGTGAGCCGATCGAAGTCTTCCCGGAACGCCCGTCGGATCCGATCCGCCGAGCCGTACTGCAGACCAAGATCGGTCTGCCGCAGCCCGACGGGGCGGTACACGGTCTGCGCCTCGCTCGTGCGATAGAGGCCGCGCTGGCCGGTCTCATCGGCGTATCGTCGCCATTCGTCCACGCCGAAGCGCCACGCGTCCATGAATCCGCCGCTGCCGAGCATCGTGATCTCCACCGGCACCCACACGCGGTCGTCGATGACGATGAGCATCTCGCGGTTGGGGTGCACGATGAGGTAGTCGCGCGCAGGCACGCCGGTGTTGAACGCGACGTAGATGTGCCCGGGCGTAGTGATGAACGCGGTCTCGATGCCCACCGTCTCGAGCATCGTCGCGTAGAGCGCGGTCAGGTCGTCGCAGTCCCCGGCGAGACGGGTGAGCGTATCACGCGGCAGGTTCACCGAGTCCACGGCGGTGACGTTGTCCTGGACCTGCGTGAACGGCGAGGTCGGGTCGATCTGGTAGATCACCCCCAGCTCGGTGAGCGCGTGGTAGGCGAGCATGGCGACCTGCATCGGCTCGCTCGCCGAATCGATCATTTCCTCGATCCCTGTCTGGCGGATGAAGCTCGTATAGTTGCGGACCGCGCTGTCGGCCGGAGTGATGAAGCTGCCCATCTTGCGATCGTCGTTCCAGGTGAGCGCGGTCTTGTCGTGCAGATCGTAGGTGACGCTCTCTCGTTGCTCGGCCGGGCGACCTCGCGCGGTGTAGGTCACGATGACTTCACCGGTGAGCGGCGTGACCCCTTCGGTGGAGAAGACCTCCGAGTTGTAGCTCGCCAGCAGATCGACCTCCACGCTCTCCCCCGCCGCGAGCTCGCCGATCCGCGCAGATGGCGTGGGAGAGTCCATGAATCCTTCCTGGTGGAACGACACCTGGACGTCGGCGAGGTCGTAGCCTTCGGTGTTCGTGAGGCTCACCCGGCCAATCGGATTGTCGACGTAGTAGCTCTGCATGGCGGCGAATGCGTCGGGGAGCTCCACCTCTCCGAACCGGATCGCGCGGATGAGCGATTCCGCCGAATCCGGGTCCCGCCCCAGGCGGTAGTGCGCCGCGACGCCAATACCGAACGAGAGGCCGTCGTACTCGCGGAAGGGGCTGAACGAGCGCAGGTAGCGGAGCGCCGGGGTCACGTCTATGGAGACGTTGTACGAGGGGTTGAGCGTGAGCTTGCCCTCTACACCTGCGACGAAGTTGAGCGCGCCAACCGGCTCCTCGAGCGCGCTGGGGAAGACCGACTGCGTGATCCCCGCCGTCAGCGCCGCTCCGAGCTCAAACTCCTTGCTGAGGCGTTGCGAATAGCCGATGCCCGGAGCGCCGTAGACGTGGTAGTGGTCCCACTTGTCGGGAAGCGCTTCGGCCTGCGAATCGTACTGCAGCAGGCCCAGCTTCGCCACGCCGTTCCAGACCGGCGAGCGTGTCAGCGGAGCGCGGAACGTCGCCTCGAGCTCCTGGACCGCGAAGTCGGAGGCGAACGACGCGAAGGGCGTGACCGTCCGGTAGCCCGCGCCGAAGGAGAAGGGGTAGGAGTAGTAGGCGTTCAGGTCGAACCCGTCGTCCTGCGCGGTTGCAGCGCCGGCGGCGAGGATGACCAACAGCAGCAGTGCTCCGCGTTTCATGTTGCCTCCATATCTGAGTATATTACTCGAAAAATACAGAATTTCACGATATGCTGACAGCAATATGAGGAAAATGATGAGTGCACGGTTGAACTCTCGCGCGGCTCGGCTGGCTGCTGGTGCGGCTCTCGTCGCGCTCGTCCTTGCCGGATGTCCCAATCCGATCGACGTGGATGTTGCTGCCCGCATGACCGACGATGCGCCGCCCTTCGTTTCCATCCAGAGCCCGGCGGACGGCGAGCAGTTCTCGCAGACGGTCATCGTTTCCGGTTTCGTCGAGGATCCGGACGGATCCATCCATGCGCTCGACTACGTCGTGTCCGGCGCGCTGGGCGTCCTCCGCGAGGAGACCGTGGACGTGGGCACCGTCGGCACCGACGGTTCGTATACCTTCTCGTTCAGCACGGTCGGGTTCGATGGGCCGGTCGAGCTGCGCGTCATCGCCACCGACTGGAACGACAACACCGCCACCGACTCCGTGTCGCTGCAATACTCCGGCAGCCAGCTGTCATCGTTCTCCGCGGAACCTGCGAACAAGTCGGTTCGACTCGGCTGGGAGGCTCTCCCGGATGCCGATTCGTACACCATCTACTACACGGATAACGGCACGCTGCCGACCGAGGAGTACGGAACCGCCGTCCAGCTGACGAGTCCGGGCTACGAGCTGACAGGTGCGCGCAATGGCGCGCTCTACACCTTCCTGCTCAGCGCGGACATCTCCGGCGAGCCGGAGTACTGGTCCGGCTACGTCCGTACGATCCCGCTCTCACGGTTCACGCTCGCCCCGCGCGTGCGCGGCGAGTACCGCCGCATCGAGGTGGAGTGGCAGTCGATCCCCGGCGTGGCGGGATACGAGGTCTACCGGGCCACCTCGCCGGACGGCCCGTTCAGCAACTACACCGGGACCATCACCGGGAACACGTACACGGACGCGGCGATCGCCGAAGGCGCTTGGTACTACTACAAGGTAAGACCCGCGATACCGGACGCCGCACTGTCCACCTATAACGGCGCCCAGGGCCTCGCGATCCCGGAGACCAGCGAACGCATTCGAAGCGTCGCCACGCCTGCACCTACCCGAAAGGTCGCCGTCGCCGGGGATTACTCTTACGTGGCGGCCGGAAGCGCCGGGCTGCTCGTGATGGACATCGGCGAGCCGGCTGCCCCGAGGCTGGCGGGCAGCGTGCCTACGACCGACGCGCAGGACGTCGCCGTGGACGGGACCACCGTATTCGTCGCCGACGGCGCCGGCGGCGTGGCGATCGTGGACGCCGCGATACCATCCTCGCCGCGGCTCCTTGCGACGTACACCGGCGGAATCGGCAACGCGATCCGCATTGGCGTGGACCGCGTGACCGACCAGCTCTTCGTGATCGACGACACCGGCGGCACGGAGCTCCTCGCGCTCGACGTCGCCAACCCGGCCGCCCCTGCGCTCATCGACACGATCTCAGAGACGGACCGCTCCTTCTTCGAGCTCGCGGTCGTGGAGGGGGTGAGTGGCGGGACGGCGTCAGGCGTGTACGTCGTCTCCTCGAACGTCGATCCCGCACAGGGAGGAGCCACGATCTACGCCTACCTCCTCGACGAGTCGTCGAGCGTGATGGGGCTTGCGGGGAGCCGCTTCTTCGACGCCGGCGGAGGCGACGACCTGCCGGTCCAGATCGCCGTGGGCGGCTCCCAGATGTATCTGCTCGAGATTCCGTCGGGCATGGTCAGCGGTTCACGGCCGTACTCGCTCCGCGTGTACTCCGGTCTCTACGATTCGACCCCTGGCGAGTACACGAACCTTGACGGCTTCCCCGCAGACCTTGCGTACGCCGACGATCGCCTCGTTGCCGTTGACGAGTACAAGCTACAGGTACTGGACGTCAGCGATCCGAACAATCCGGACCGCATCTACGAGTTGGACACGCCGGCAAAGCCCATCGGCGTCGCCATGAAGGACGGCGATTATGCTTTCGTCGCCGCCGGCACGCCGTCGTTCCAGACGGTGGACCTGCAGCAGCAGGCCACGCTGTCCGTGGTGGGCTCCTACACGGACCCGTCGGTCGCCGATGTCCGCGTGCGTGGTGACCTGGCGTATCTTGCGACGAGCTCTACGGGCGGGCTGCGCGTGCTCGACGTGAGCGCTGCCGGGTCGCCGGACCCTCTCGGTTTCGTTCCCATCGACTTCGTCACCGGAGTCGCGATCTCCGGTGACTACGCGTTCGTCTCCGCGAGTGGCGATGGTCTTGCCGTGGTGAACATAGGCGATCCGAACGCGCCTGAGGTCATCGGTACGGCGGATCCCGTCGCCGGCGCGCTGAACGCGATTGAGATCAGGGGAGACTTCGCGTACGCAGCCGGACGGGCGGGCCTGGAAATCTTCGACATCTCCGACCCGGCGAGCCCAACCGGTATCGGGTTCGTCGACTCCGGAACCGGCGGAATGCAGGACGTGTCCCTGCGGGGCGACCGCGTGTACGTCTCCGAAGGGTCCTACTTCGAGCCGGACGCCTTCAAGATCGTGGACATTTCCACGCCAACCGACGCGGCGCTCGTTGACGAGATCCCCGACCCAACGAGCTCCGGGGTCTTTGGCGTCCCCGCGGGGGTGGCAGCGGCAGACGGCTACGCCCTCCTGGCCGAAAGCTCCCCTGGCGGATTTCAGGGCATCCACGTCATCGACGTAGATCCGGGAAGCCTCGGCTACCTCACCGTCTACGGCCCGTACGATCCGGTCGACGGCGAGACGACCAACGACCTGCATCCGGTGCGCGGGATCGAGCTCGCCGGTGGCTACGCCTTTGCCGGGACATCGGAGGCAGGGGTCGTGATGCTCGACGTCGCCGACCCAACAGCACCGGTGCGTGTAGACGAGACGGGATCGCTGAACGGCGAGATCAAGGTCATCCGTGCGTCCGGCTCCATGCTCTACGCCGCGGCCCAGTTCGGTACGACAACCGGCCTGCACCTCATCGAGCTTCGGTAACGCTCATGCGAAGCAGGATCCGGGCTCGCCCCGTGCGACTCGCGTATGCATTGATTTCGATACGACGGCGGAGAGCCGGCTGAACGAGCAAACTTGGTATGATCTCTGGAACGCCGAACAGCACCGCGGCGACGCCGTGTTCCGCGGCGGGTTTGACCGCTCGCAGGAACAAAAGAGTGTTTACACTCCGTGCCGTTTTGAACAAAAATGGCGTTGGCGCTCCAAGTGCTTAGACAGGTCTACGAAGGGTTGTTGATGAGAAAAGCCGTTCTTACATGTATTCTCCTGTGCGCGGCGACCGCGATCGCGATTGCAGAAGACACAAGCGACATTGTAGAGATGGAAGACGGCACGGTGCTGCGCGGCACTATCATCGATTCTGATGAAGAGAAGGTTGTTCTCGAGTCCGGATTGGGTGTTCTGGAGCTGTCCCGCGACAAGATCGTCGAGATACGGGTCGACAGAGTAAGAGTTGTTATCGACGATGGTTCGGTTATCGTCGGAGAGCTTCGGAAAGAGACGGCTCGGAGTGTCGTTCTAGATACTTCCGCAGGCGAGCTGACGATCGACAAAAGAGACATTCAGTCTGTAGAATACAATCCCGGAGAGAACCGTGAAACCGGGGATGGAACAGCCGGCCAGAGTTCGGGGTCGCAACTAAGCTCACAGTTTGAATCGGCGTATCTCTATGAGCAGCAGAAAAAGAGCGTCGCTACGGGTGTTGCTCTCGAAGTGTTGGGAGCAGGACTGATCTATGCCGAAAACTACTGGCTCGGCATCCCGCTATTCCTGGCCCAAAATGCCCTGATCGTGTCGGCTCCTTTTTCGAGCAACTTTGTTCCCCTATTCGTCGGTGGAACACTTCTGAAGACCACGGATACGATTCTGACTGTAGTAACCATCAATCGTTACAACCGGGAACTCCGTTCCCGCCTGGGTATTGAACAACCGACAGACGAGGGGTACGGGCTCACCGGGCACTCTGTGCATCTCGGCCTGGGAGGGGGATGGTTGAGCCAGGATTGCACGGACCCTGACGGGGAACGAAACGCAACCAGCGGGGGGTTGTTGGATGTTCAGGCGGGATGGATGTTTCCAGGTTCTGAACGTTTTTCTTGGGGCCTTCTTGTGTACGCGGGCTTTACGAATCAGGACGATTCTTCATGGCTTCTCGGGGGGGTAAGTCCCCGTTTCGTTCTTGGGAATCGTCTCGATACATTCGCCGGGTTTATCGATATCGGGTTCGGCTCTCCTTTTCTCTTCCAGTTCGGAGTGTACCTGCAGAGCTTCTCCATAGCGATCCAACCCTTTCAGCCGCTCTCTTTCTTTGCGGTGGACTGCAGCATGAGGCAGTTTGCGTTTCACGTGGGCTACGACTTTCATCTTGGGAAATAGGCCTACCTGAGAAGGGCTTAGCGGTAGCCCCCGTCGCAGGCTGCCCCAACGCGATCGAGATCAAGGGCGATCGTGCGTACATCGCCGGAGGAGCCTGTTTCGAGCCCAACAGTTTCAAGATCGCGGATGTTTCGTCTCCCACGGCAGCGGTGCTGTCAATGAGGTAAATGGCGTGACAGGGAATGGCCGCGGTGGTTGCCGGAGGTGAGGAGTACACGTTTCTCGCCGACCGGGTGCCCTTCGGGCGCGACTATGCCTTTGCCGGAATCGATGGCGCGGGCGTGATCGTGCTCGACGTCTCGAATCCCGCCGGACCGGTCAGAGTTGCCGACATCGGCTGCGCGGACACGACGCCGGGATTGTGTACAGTCCGCTTCGATTGACCTCTGAGGCAAGCCGGGAGAAGCACTGTGCGCGTGGAGGAGGAGCTCAAGACTAAACGTCAGCTGATGCAGCGCGGCTTCCACGAGATGGGCCGGCGCTTCCGCAGTCAGACATCGCTGATCGGCGTGGGCTTCGTCCTGATCACCACGCATGATGAGCCTGTACGCGTTTCTCGCGTGAGGCGCGCCTAGTCGAACAGGATGTAGTCGACCGTGACCGACGCGCCGTGGAAACAGAAGATACTGAGACTCTCAAGGCGCCGGCTCATCACGCGTTCGTAGTTGTGCCCCTTTACGATCGTCGTGTTGTCGTCAGCCGCGATGAACTCCACCAGCGTCCAGCCGCTGTCCATGAGCCCCGCTCCACCGTCGACGCTCACCGGATTCCCGCCTTCGCCCCGTATGTTACCCCCGGGATACACTTCCACAAAGCCGTTCCCCCGATTCCAGGCTTTCGCCAGGAACGCGACGCGTTCGAGGCCGCCGCCGTTTCGTTCCTTCAGCGCTTCGAGCTCAACGTGAAAGTGCGCGTACTCGGTGTCCGCGTCGTGAGCGAACGCGTACGCGCCGTCTTCCACCGTACCGGTTCCGGTCACGCCGCGCATCACCCGAGCGTCGTCGGCGGAGTCGAACGCTATGATGTGCTCGTATTCGGATGACAGCTCCTCGAATCGCTCCAGTTCTTTGCCCTCTGCTTCGTAGTCGTGCATCTGCCACTGATCGTAGTTGTCGAACGACACGCAGCCGACAAGCAATCCCGACAGCACGACGCCGGCGAATACCCTGCTGATACACTTCTTCCTCACGAGATGTCCTCCGCGTCCACTAAAGTTGAAAACGCAAAAAAAGACAACCCCTCCAGGGCTCACGAACCTCGCCCCACCGACTCCCCCTCGAGCAGCACCGGCCGGTGCGTGTACTCTACCGAACCAGCCCCCTGCAGCAGTTCGAGCAGCGCTTCCGCGGCGCGGCGGAAGAGCGGACCAATCTCAATGTCCACCGTCGTCATGCGAAACGGCAGCGCCGCGTTGATCGGCATGTTGTCGTAGCCTACCATCGCGACGTCGTCCGGGACGCGAAGGCCGGCGTCCAGGAGCGCCTGCGCCACGCCGAGCGCGGTGATGTCGTTGACCACGCCGACCGAGTCGATCTCTCCCGCGCGAACCTTGCCGGCGAGTCGGCCGCCGGCCCCACGTCCGGCGCCTATGCCCAGCCCCGCGTCGATGATCGTCACCCGAGCCTCTTCGAAGGCCGCGGCGAAGCCGTCCCGGCGCGCCTCGTGGACCGCAGGGTTGAACGACGGGCCGGTGACGTAGGCCGGACGGCGGTAGCCTGCCTCCTGTAGGCGCTCACCGGCGATGTAGCCCCCATGGTAGTTATCGCTTGCGACGCGGTTGAATCCGTGAAGCGCCTTCACGTGCCAGCACAGGACGTACGGTACGCCGGCTGCCTCCACGCGCTCGGCTTCGTCGCGGGTTTCCACGTCGAAGCAGATGATCCCGGCGGGCCTGTGCTTACGGACGATGGGCGCGAGGTCCTCCTCGACGTTCCAGGTATCGAGCGTGAGAAAGTAGAGCGACCCGTGAAAGACGCCCATCACCGACCGGACGGCGTCGGCGAAGAACCAGCTGTACGATCGACTGTCGGTCCAGTAGTGTCGCGCGTGGTGACGGAGCTCGAGCAGGAGCACCTGCCCTTCGCTCATGCGGCGAAGCGCGCTTGCCGCACGGTTGGGCTGATAGCCGAGCTCGTCGGCCGCTCGCGCGACGGCGCGGCGCTTCGCCTCGGATACCGAGCCGGGCCGATTATAGACGCGCGACACGGTGGCCGTGCTCACGCCCGCGCGGCGGGCGACGTCGTCCCGTCGAGGCTGCCGGCTCATTTCTCCATTCTGGCGCCTATCGTGAGCGCCTTCTCCACCTGCTGGCTCATAATGAGGTAGAGGATTACGGTAGGAACGCTCGCGATCGTCAACGCGGCGCCCGTTGCGCCCCAGTTGGTCGCGAACTCGCCGCGGAAGTAGAGCAATCCCAGCGGGAGCGTCTTCAGCGCCTCGGAGCGGATGATGATCAGCGCGAGGGTGAACTCGTTCCACGCGGCGAGGAAGATGAAGATGAGCGAGGTCGCGAGCGCCGGCTTGAGCAGCGGCACGATGATGCGGGCGAACGCCTGGTAGAACGTCGCTCCGTCCATGAACGCCGCCTCCTCCATCTGCGTCGGAATCGTCCTGCAGAACCCGTAGAAAATAAGCGAGGCGAAGGCGAGGTTGAACGCCACGTACGGCAGCACGAGCCCGGCACGCGAGTTCGTGAGCCCCAGGTTCGTGATGAGCTGCGAGATGGGGATGAGGATGACCTCCGCCGGGATGAAGAGTCCGGCGACGACGATCAGTCGCGCGAGGTCGCGGCCGCGCCACTGCAGGCGCGCGGTCGCGTAGCCGAAGGTGACCGCGAGCACCAGCGTGATCACCACCGTGATGACGGAGACGATGAGGCTGTTCATGAAGTAAACCGGCACGTCGAACGCGGTGAGCGCCTCGCGGTAGTTCTCGATTCGGAAGCTCGTCGGCGGGCCGAAGGGATTCGTGATGAAGATCTCGTTGTTCGTTTTCAGCGAGTAGAACACCATCCAGACGAGCGGATACGCCGACAACGCCGCGTAGAGCCACAGGAATCCGACCTTGAATCCGCGATACGCGTGATTGAGCACCTTTTGCATAGGGCTTGCCTCTCCCTCAGTACGTGATCTGCTCGCGCGCCACCGTCTTCATGATGAGATAGGTGAACAGCAGCGCCTGGAGGACGAGGATCACGGCCACCGCGTTCCCGTAGCCGTACTCGTTCCCGCGCGCACGGCGGGTCGGTTTGCCGGAGACAAAAACACCGCCGGCAACGCCGGCGGTGTCAAAGGAAGGAGGAACCTCTCGAGCGCATGGGGCCGGGGACGGTGTCCGGGCTACTCCCTGCGCCTTCAAAAGCTACCCTTATCCTATCCCACGCTTCTGCTTTTGTCAAGAAACTCTAATAAAAAAATTCACACCAATTGCCCGCGGTGCCGCCGGCGCGGCACCTACCCGATAGGAGCGCTCGTCCTCGGTTCTACGACTCCTCCCCGAAAAAGCTCACGATCTTCGGCGTCGCGTCCTTCGCCTCGTCGAACGCGCCGTGGCCCAACTCCGGGTAGAGCTCGAGCCGGGCGTTCGGTATCGCGCGCGCGAGCTCCTCGCTCGTGCCGGGTCCTACGACGCGGTCGGCGCCGCCGCCGAGCACGAGGGTGGGCGTGCGAATGGAACCTGCGCTACCCCGCGCGTCGTGGTCCAGGCACGCCTGCGCCTGGATGAAGAACCGCCTGAAGCTCTCAGGCCTGCCGATGAGCCCCAGGAACGGCATCGCGAGCGCGTACCGTCGCAGATGCCTGGGCGTGTAGGTCGCGCGCATCGTGTCGCGCACCAGCGTGCCGTACCGGTCCTCGCGCGCGAGCTGCATCCATCGGCCCACCGTCTCCCGCAACGTCTCCGTCGCCCCGGCCGTCGTCACCGTCAGGCAGAGCCGATGCAGCAGCTCGCCGTGGTCGATCGCGAGCCACTGCGAGATCATGCCGCCCTGCGAGACGCCCCACAGGTCGACCGTACCGTCCTCCATGCCGATGGTGCGAAGCAGCTCGGCGTAGTCGGCGGCCATTTCGCGCGTGCCGTAGACGTCCGGCAGGGTGCGCGGGCGGCTCGCGACGTAGACGCGGTAGCGCGCCGGCACGTCGCGGTAGAAGTACTGCATGAGCCGGACACGACCGCCCACCGTCGCGAGCCCGTCGCTCAGCCCCGGCACGATGACGAGCGGCTGCGTCCCCTCGCCGAAGGCGACGAGCTCGAACTCGAGCTCCTCTCCGGTGGTCGTGCGATCGGCTCTCACTGTGATCGTTCCGTCGAACCGCGTACCGGGCTCACTCGGCCCCGCGCTCTGGTTCTTGCTCCGTGGCATTGGTTCCTCCGACGAGCGGCCTACTCCGCCACCTCGTACTCCCACAGGCCCGTCCGGCTGGTCGAGACGCCGGTGATCGGCTCCCCGAAGAGGACCGGGTTGGCGACGATCCAGTGCTTGTACCCTTCCTGCGCCCACGGCGAGCTCGCGTCGTCGACGACGTCCACGAGGTCGACCGTGCCGATGATCGCCTTCACGTGGAAGAAGGGCCGCGACGGGTCGCGCCGGTAGGCGGCGTAGACATCGGCGAGCAGCGAATACTCCGCGAGAGCGCGCTCGCTCTGCGCGTCCTCTTCCTTGAGCATGATGCGCACGCCGGCGTCTGGTATGGAGATGTAGCTGCCCGAGCGGTCTATCTCGGAGATTCGGGCCATCACGTCGTTGAACTCGTGGATCACGGGGACAGGATACTCGGCCATGTCGGGCATGCCGCGGAGGGCGTAGCGACCGGTGGAATGGATGTAGAGCGTGCCGCGGTAGGCGGTGTCGAAGCCGCGGTTCTCCACGTCGGCGATACCCGCGCAGAGCAGGTACGATCTGGGATTCGGGACCGACAGACACGTGACTCGCATGGGCACCTCGCCTGCAGTGTAGCCGGTCGAGGCTGCCGCGTGAAGAGGAACCCGCCAGGGCGCGATCGGACATCGGCCCGCGGACACGGTAAGGATTCCGTGATATCTTTCGTTCAGCTATGCTGGCAAAGAAGACGAGCAAGAACCAGATCACGCTTCCAGCCGCGATCGTTCGTCGCTTCCCGCAGGTCGACTACTTCGAGGTTACCAGCGACGGAGAGCGCATCACGCTCTCGCCCCTGCGCGTCGGCCGCGCGGACGAGGTACGCGAGAAGCTTGCCGACTACGGGATCTCCGAATCGGATATCGAAGACGCGGTCTGGTGGGCGCGCGGCAAGCGGTGACCGTCGTCTTCGACACGAACGTCGTCGTGTCGGCCCTCGTCTTTCGTGGCGGCGCGTGTGCCCCTCTGCGCCGCGTGTGGTCGACAGGCGAGGTCGTGCCGGTGGTCTCGCGCGCGATGGTCGACGAGCTCGTGCGCGTGCTCGCCTATCCGAAGCTTCGGCTGTCGGGCGACGACCGGCTCGAGCTTCTCGGCGACTACCTGCCCTTTGTGAAACAGCTCGGACCCGAGCCGCCGCGCCTCATGTTGATACCCACCCTCCCTTTTGGTACACTGATGGTTCCATTGAGGAGAGGTGCGAGAGTGGTTGAATCGGGCGGACTCGAAATCCGTTGTGCCGCTTTGCGGTACCGAGGGTTCGAATCCCTCCCTCTCCGAAACGGCCTGCTGCACGAGATCGGTATCCGGTGAGAGGCCGTTTCCGGGCAGCTCTGGAGAGATGACCGAGCGGCTTAAGGTGCACGCTTGGAAAGCGTGTGTACTCGTAAGGGTACCGAGGGTTCGAATCCCTCTCTCTCCGTTCGCCTCTTCAGCGTTGACGGTCAGGGCCCGTGCGACTGGCTATCGCCGAACCCCGTCAGGTCCGGAAGGAAGCAGCGGTACGCGACCGGTCAGGGCGCCGCGGTGTACTTGGCCCGAGCTGAAGAGGTGTTTTTTGAACCCATGAACTACGAAGTAACCGCGACACGGAAACGGCCACGCTCGTTTGACTCGCTCGTCGGTCAGGAATTCGTAGTGGCAAGCCTGAAGAATACGCTTCTCTCCGGTCGCATCGCGCACGCCTACCTCTTCTCCGGCCCGCGCGGGGTCGGCAAGACGAGCGCGGCCCGGATTCTCTCTCGCGCGCTCAACTGCCCCGACGGTCCGGGCGCCGACGGCTGCGAGGAGTACCCGGGAAGCGAAGAGATCGCGAAGGGAACGTCGATCGACGTGATCGAGATCGACGGCGCCTCGAACACCTCGGTCAACGACGTGCGCCAGATCAAGGACGAGGTCCTCTTCGCGCCCACCGCGGCGCGCTACAAGATCTACATCATCGACGAAGTCCACATGCTGAGTAACAGCGCGTTCAACGCGCTGCTGAAGACGATCGAGGAGCCACCGCCGTACATCGTCTTCATCTTCGCGACGACGGAGATTCACAAGGTCCCGGCGACGATCCGCTCGCGATGCCAGCAGTTCAACTTCCGCCTCATCCCGGTCGACGAGGTGAAGGCGAAGCTCGCCGAAGTCGCCGCCGAGATGTCGGTGGGCGCCGACGACGAGGCGCTCTTCTGGATTGCGAAGGAGGCGACCGGATCGCTCCGCGACGCGTATACGCTCTTCGACCAGGTCGTGAGCTTCTCCGAAGGCCACATCACGCTCGAGAAGATCCGCGAGAAGCTCGGGCTGGTCGGGCTCGACAACCTCAACGAGATCGCCGACGCGATCGCCGACGGCGACGGCCAGCGGCTCGTCGAGCTCGCCGATGAGATCATCTCCCGCGGCGTCTCGGTGGAGCAGTTCACGATCGACCTCGCCGAGTACTTCCGCAGTATCCTCTTCATCCACAAGGGTATCCACAAGGAGTCGCTGCTCGGGTTCAGCCCGGACCGATTCTCCGGCAAGATGCTGCGCAGCCTCACCGACACGCAGGTGGAGCACGCGCTCGAGCTCATGCTCGCGCTCTACCGGACGATCCGCTACAGCCTCAACCCGCGCTTCGACCTCGACCTCGTCCTCAGCAAGCTCGCGTCGCTTCGCGACTACCTGACGTCGAAGGAAATCCTCCGGGAGATGGAGGACCTTCGCGAGAGCCTGTCGGTCGACGGGGCCGATGCCACCCCACCGCGCGGCCGCCCCTCCGGCGCCTCGCCCGGGAGAACGAGCGGCGGTGCCGCGGCGGCGCCCGACGATCCGGCGACCGCGCGCCCGCAGCGCGATGCCCCCGCGGCCTCCCCCGACACGGCCGCGCCGGAGTGGTCCGGAGCCGGCGACGACCCGGGCTCGGGGCACGAGCGCGAGGAGACGACAGCCGGTAGCGCCGAGCCGTCGGATGCGCCGGTCCTCGCCGACGCCCCGTCCGACCCCCTCGACGACGACCACCACCCGGTCGCGCCGCCTGCCGCGCACGGCCTGCGACCCGAGCAGGCAGCCGATATCATCCTGCGCATCCGCCCCAGCCGACTCGCGCTCTCGAGCGCGCTGGAAAAGGCGACGAGATGGTCGCTCGCGGAGAGCGAGTTACGTATCTTCTTCGACAGCGAGTACCCGGCGAACGCGGCCCGGGGCGAGGAGGAGGTGATCCGCAACGCCGCCGCCGACGTGCTGGGCAAGCCGGTGCTCGTTCGCATCCGTGTCGACGCCGGTGAGGGTGCGCCGGAGGAAGAATCGCACGACGAGCAGGTGGAGATGGTGAAACGGGTATTCCGCGGAGAGATAGTGGACGGTCAGACATGAACCCAATGGATATTTTGAAGAACGTTCAGCAGCTGCAATCGCGCATGAGCGAGGCGCAGTCGAAGCTGAAGGAGATCACGGTCGAAGGCAGCGCGGGCGGCGACATGGTTCGTGTCGAGCTCAACGGCGAGTTCACGGTTACGAAAGTGACCATTTCGCCCGAGGCGGTCGACCCGGAGGACGTGGAGATGCTCCAGGACCTCGTGCTCGCGGCCTTCAGCGACGCGACCTACAAGGTCCGCGAGCGGATCCAGCAGGAAATGAGCTCGGTCACCGGCGGACTCAACCTCCCGCCCGAGCTCTTCGGCCAGTCGTCCTGAGCATGGCCGGCGGCAGCGACGCGCTCGATCGACTCACCAAGCACCTCTCCCGGCTTCCGGGTATCGGCGCGAAGAGCGCGACCAGGCTCGCCTACTACCTCCTCCAGGCGGACCCCGCCTACACCGAAAGCCTCGCCGAGGAGATCCGCACGATTCAGCAGCGCATACGCCGATGCTCGGTCTGCGGCGCCTACACCGAGGCCGACCCGTGCGACGTCTGCAGCGACGAGTCGCGCGACCGCACGACGATCTGCGTCGTCGAGCAGCCGCAGGACGTCGCGGTGCTCGAGACCACCGGCGTCTTCCGCGGGCTCTACCACGTCCTCGGCGGGGTGATCTCGCCGATCGACGGGGTGGGTCCGGAGGACCTCTCGGTGGGCGATCTCATCAAGCGCTGCTCGCAGGGCGTGAGCGAGGTGATCCTCGCGACGAACCCGACGGTGGAGGGCGACACCACCGCGCTCTACCTCGCGAAGATGCTCGAGGAGCGCGGCTACTCGGTCTCGCGCCTCGCGCTCGGGCTACCGGTGGGAGGCGACCTCGAGTACGCCGACCGGCTCACGATCGAGCGCAGCCTGCGCGGGCGCACGCGGCTGTCGGCCGGGCAGTAGGCCCGCGGTCAGCCGCCCGCGTCGCTGACCGTCGTCTTCTCCGGCACCGAGGCGAACCCATCCCGGTAGCCGGTCCGCACGAGCCCGGCGACCGCGTCGAGGATGCCCGGCAGCTCGGCCTCCTCCTCGCGACTGAAGCGGCCGAGCACGTGGCCGTGGAGCTCTCCGTGCCGCGGGCGACCCACGCCGATCCGTACCCGCCAGAACTCGCGCGTGCCCAGGCAGTGCGCGACCGACCGCAGCCCGTTGTGCCCGGCGAGCCCGCCGCCCATCCGGATGCCGGCCTCGCCGAAACCCAGCTCCACGTCGTCGTGCGCGACCGCGACCTCGTCGGCTCGGTACTTGAAGAAGCGCGCGGCCGCCTGGACCGCCTCGCCGCTCAGGTTCATCATCGTGTGCGGCTCGAGAACGACGACCTGCTCGCCCTCGATCGACGCCTTGCGCCAGACGCCCTTGAACTTCTGCTGCCACGTCCCCTCGCCCCCGAGCTCCTCTTCGAGCAGCCACGCGACGTTATGCCGCGTGCGCGCGTAGCGCGAGCCGGTATTCCCGAGGAAGACGAACAGCCTTGGTCTATCGCGATTCGCCATCGTGGTCTATAATGTAGTGCAAATGGCAGCCGGTAGTGTCCTCGCGATAGATATCGGCTCGGTGTCGATAGGTATCGTGGAAGTCGACTCCGACCGCACCGTACTCCGACACGACTACCGCGCGCATAACGGGCGGGTTGAGGCAACCGTGCAGGCCGTGCTCTCCGCCTGGCCGCTCGAGCGCGTGCGCGCCGTAATCGCGACGAAGGCCACCCCCGGCGTAATTCGAGCCGACGAGCGCGTCGACTGGATGAGCGCGCTCGTCACCGCGCACCGCCACCTCAATCCGCAGGCGGAGAACCTCCTCGTCGTGGGGGGCGAACGGTTCGCGCTCGTGCGCTTCGACGAGTCGGGACACTATCGCAGCTCGCGCGGCAATACGAGCTGCGCCGCCGGGACCGGCGGCTTCCTCGATCAGCAGGCGGCGCGGCTCGGACTCTCCGGCGCCGCCGAGCTCGCCGAGCTCGGCCACGCGAACACCGGCACCCGCCCGAAGGTCGCCTCGCGCTGCTCGGTCTTCGCGAAGACCGACCTCATCCACGCGCAGCAGGAGGGGTACTCGATCGGCGAGATCTGCGACGGGCTGTGCCACGGGCTCAGCCGGAATCTCGTCGACGCGCTCGTGACCGGGAGGCTGCCGTCGGGCGACGTCGTGATGGCAGGCGGCGTCGCGCTCAACCGCGCGGTCGTAGGCCACATCGGCACGATCCTCGAGCGCGAGATTCGCACCGACGAGCTCGCTCCCGTCTACGGAGCGCTCGGCGCGGCGCTCGCCGCGATGGACGGCGGGCTCGAGCTACGCGACGAGGCCCCATCGGTCGAGGACATCGTCGACTCGAGCCCGACCGAACGCTCGCACTTTCACGAGCCGCTTGCCGAGCCGCACGACTACCCGGACTTCGACGCGCACGAGCGATTCGTCGTCGAACCCGAGCTGACCGCCGGGCCGGATGTCGAGGTGGACCGCTACCGGAGGCTCGGTCGCGGGGCCGACCGTGGGCGCAAACCCGGAGCTCAGGCCGGCGCACGCGGCTCCGACGGCCCGGCCACGGCCGGCACCCCGCCCGACCGGCTCTACCTGGGCATCGACGTAGGCTCGACGAGCACGAAGGCGGTGCTCATGACGCCCGACGGCGAACCCACATCGGCCTTCTACACCCGTACCGCCGGCGCCCCCATCCGCGCGCTGCGCGCGATCTTCGAAGTCATCGACGCGACCGGCTCGGCGCCGGTACCCATCGTTGGAGCCGCCTGCACCGGCAGCGGACGCAAGCTCGTCGGCGGGGTGGTCGGTGCCGACCTCGTGCTCGACGAGATTTCCGCGCACGCGCGCGCGGCGGTCGAGCTCAACCCGGAGATCGACACGATTATCGAGATAGGCGGGCAGGACGCGAAGTTTACCACGCTCAAGCGCGGACGGGTCACCTTCTCGCAGATGAACGCGGTCTGCGCCGCCGGAACAGGCAGCTTCCTCGAGGAGCAGGCGGGCCGACTGGGCGTGCCGCTCTCCGACTACGCCGA
>CAYWJH010000028.1:0-11122 GCA_964458555.1 uncultured Spirochaetaceae bacterium
CCGTCGCGTCGCGCTGGGTCCGGTGGGCACGCAGCGCGAGCATCTGCCGCAGCCGCGGGCTCGTGCCGTCGGCGCCGGGCGCGTGCGGTTCGATCGCGTAGAGCTCATCGTAGCGCTCCGCTTGCAGGGGATCGACCGATCGGAGCACGAGTCGGACCGGGGAACCGCCCGGTAGCGTTTCGAGGACCCGGTTCACCAGCAGGCCCGTCGCCTCGTGCTCGAAGTGCTCGATCGGTCCGGATGGGCCCGCGGGCCCGTCCGGGGTGATTACGATTTCCGGGGTGAGCGTCGCGACCACCGAGCGTAGACGCGCGGACAGCTCTTCGACGCCGCCCCATCGGTCGAGGACCTCGCGCGGCTCGAGCTCCTCCTCGACCGAGCTGTAGGGGTGGTTGGGCAGGCCGTAGCGGAGGTAGAGATCGGCGCCCAGCCAACCGACCGCCTCGCGTGCCTCGTCGATGCGAACGCGTGCGAGCGCGTCGTCGGCGAGGTCGTAGGCGGGGTAGGTGGTATCGGTAGCGCGCCACGGATACTGGTCGAGCCCCGCATTTCCGTCGGTGAGCAGCAGAACCGCCCCGTGCAGTCCGGCGGCGCTCATCCGTGCGATGAGCCCGCCGAAATCGAGCGACTCGTCGTCCGGGTGGGCGTGGACGGCGAGGTAGTCGAGATCCACCGCCGGCACCGGCTCTCCGGGCGCGACGACGTCCGGGAGCGCGAGGCGGGGAGTCGAGGGCGGCGGCGGATCGTTCACTGCGACCCGGCGTTCCCGCTCGACCGCGGCTTCCCGCCGCGCCGTTTCGCCGGAGGTGAGCGGCGCTGCCGGTGCGGCGAGCGTTGAAACCACGAAGGCGACCGCGGCGACCGCTGCCGAGGCCGCTGGGACGAGCGGGTAGCGCCGATGCCGCGGTCGCGGCGGCCGGAGCTGCTTCGGTCGCGACAGTTCGCGCACGACGATGCGTACCGACCCCATGCGGATCTGATTCCCCTCTCCGAGCGTGTGTTCGGTTCGGCCCACGCCGTTGATCCGGACCTTTTCTCGAGCGGTGAGCGTGACCTCGTCGTGTGCGCGATCGAGGCGGACGGCCGGCGAAGCGTCCCCGAGGTCGCGGTGGAGCGCACTCCCGGCGCCTCCCCCGAGCGTTACCGGGTACTCGCTGATGTCCATTTCAGCGCGTCCGGACGGTCCGTGGATTCCAACGCGCAGCGTCGGCGGCCGCTCGTTGTGGTCGAGTACCGCGCGTACTCGCCGCCGGTGCCTGGCCGCTGCCCTGTACACCACGACGAAGCCGAGCGCGGCCCCCGCGAGAAAGAGCCACCGCGCCACACGCGCCCACTGAAGCAGGAGCGACGCCCCAGCCGCGTCGGCGTGGTCGGCGGAGGAGCGCGCAGGGGCGCCGTCTTCGCCGGCAGTCGCCTCGTCAGGCTCGGCGCCGACGGCCGCCGGAGGGGCGTCGCGCGAGGCAATCGCCGCGAGGGCGCCGTGGACGCCGGCCGGGTTCCGGGCGGGGAGCAGCAGCGTGGTGAGGGTAACGTTCTCCGGGATGGGGTCCCACGCGGCGCCGGTAAGCGCGGAGAGGTCCTCGCCGTCGCTGACCACGAGCAGGCGCGCGATGCGCTCGCCGCGTGCGCCGGCGATCGACGCGGCGAGGCGGCCGGCGTCACCGATCGCGCCTCCCAGATCGACCGCTCCCCACGGCACGATCTCGTCGAGCGCGCAGGAGACCTGGTCGGCGGTCGCCGGGTAGGCCAACTCGCGCACCGGTGTCGCTCCGTGCTCTGCGACGAGGAGCGAGTATCCGGTCTCCGGTGGCTGGGATCGCATCCACGCGCGCAGTTCTCCGGCGAGCACCTCGAGCCGGGTCGATCCCCCGGCGGGTAGCGACATGCTGAAGCTGGCGTCAAACAGGATCGTTACCGATGTCGCAGCAACCGGGGTGACCACCAGCGCGGTCGGAACAAGGAGCAGGAGCAGGCGGCGGATCACACGATCACTATAGGCACCGTGCGCGGCGTTGTCCACCGGCCGGGATGAGTCGCGGGGATCACACCTCCTCGGTATAGAGCACGAGCGGGTATCCGCCCTCGGTCGCCTGTTTCCGGGCGCGCTCTACGCGCGAGGTGGCCACGTCGTAGGTGTACACCCCCACGACGGACTTGCCTCCCTGGTGGGCCGTAAGCATGATGCGCCTCGCCTCGCCCCGGTTCTTCTGGAAGATCGAGACGAGAACGTAGACGACGAACTCGCGCGGGGTAAAGTCGTCGTTGACAAGCACCACGCGGTACATGGACGGCGGCTTGACCTTGGTCTCTTCTCGTTCCTTGACCTCCGGGGTCGTGCCCGGAGGAGAAGCAGGGTCTGCCATACAAACCGTCCTGTACATCATTCAGCGGGCATCAGCGTGACCTGCACGTACCGCTCGAGATCGAGATACCTTCGGGCGGCATCGCGGACGTCGGCAGAATCGAGCGCCTCGACGAGATCGAGGTAGCGTCGGATCGCCGCCATGGGTCGATCGTGCCGGGTCGCGTACCCGACCTGCGAAAGCCAAAACTGGTTGTTCGTGAGTTGCTCGCGGAACGACGACCGCTGCGTCTCGCGGATGCGCTCGACGTACGATTCGTCGGGCAGCTTCTCCCGGACCTCGCGAATCACATCGAAGACGCGTCCGGTGAGCTCCTCGATCCGCTCGGGTGACGAGCGGAAGGTGACGAGGAGCGAGTACCGTTCATCCGGGATGCGTGAGAATTTCGCCTGGACACCGACGCCGTACGTACCGGACTCATCCTCGCGGATGACTTCCTGCATACGGATACTCAGCATTCGTTCGACCACACGGATGGCGTAGTTGGACTGTTGGCTGAAATCGTACGTCCCGTGGAACGCGACGACCACTTCGCTTACCGGTTCGATTCCCGCGCGTACGGTATCGGTGACGATGCCGTCGGGCCGATCGATGCCCACGTCGCGCCAGCCCGGATCGGCACCGTCGGCAGGAAGCGTTGCGAGGTATCGCTCTGCGAGCGGGCGCAGCGCGTCGGGGTCGATTGTACCCACGAAAACGAAGGTAAAGTCAGACGCGTCGGAGAACCGCTCGGCATACGTCGCGAGTACGTCGTCGAGCTCGATCTCTTCGAGCGCGGCGCCGTCGAGAGGAAGCGCTCGCGGGTGGCCGTCGCTGTAGAGCTCCTGGAACCGACTGCGAAACTGAAACTGCGGTTGGTTCTCCTGGTTCGCGATCACTGCGGCGAACTGACGCTTGAGCGCGTTGAAGGTGTCCTCGTCGCGCCGCGGTGCGGTCATCTTGAGGTGGAGGAGCTGCAGCACCGTTTCGAGGTCCTCGACCGAAGTCGACCCGGAGAAGCCCTCCTCGTAGGTGTCTATGTACGGCGAAACCGACACTGCCTTCCCCGAAAGCAGCCGCTGGAGATCGCTCGCCGAGAACTCGCCGTAGCCCATCTGCTCGGTGAACGCCGTCGCGTACTGCGCCGAGCGGAACCGTTCGTCTGCGACGCGGGACGTGCCCCCGGGGCTGAACGCAGAGAAGACCAGCTGGTCCTCACGGTAGTCGGTAGGCAGGAGCAGGACCCGCGCGCCGTTGCTGAGCCGCCAGTCGAGCACGCCCTCGGCGTCGAGGGTCGTCTCCTGCTCAACCTCTCCGGGCTCGGGAAGCACACCGAGGAGCTGCGAGGTGACGATCGTGTCCTCGTACGGCTCGACGACCACCGATTGACCGCTCTTGAACGCGGCGCGCAAATCGGACTCCTCAACGTCGGGCAGATCATCCGACTCGATCGCGCTCACCATCACCACCCGGTTCCGGTCGTCCAGATACGCGTCGGCGAGATCGTTGACCTCGTCGAGTGTGATCGTGGGAAGCAGCTCTTCGGTGAGGTCGCGTTCGTAGGCGATCCCGGGGATCGCCTCGTCTTCGAGGAACGCTCGCACGTACTCGTCGGCGAAGCGCTCGGAGTGGGTGTTCTCCCGTTCGCGGTACGCCTGCTCGACCGAGCGGAGCCGGTTCTGCTTCGCCCGCTCGAGCTCGGTCGCGGTGAACCCGTGCTCGGTGACCCGACGAACCTCCGCGACGAGTGCTTCGAGCGCGGGCGCGACCGCGTTACCGTCCACCGCGGCCGACAGGGTCGCGGCGGCCTTTGTCCGCACCAACGAGCCGCTGCTGACCCCTGCCCCGAGGAAGGGCGCGTCGGGCTCGCGGGTGATCTCGTCGAGACGGGCGTTGAACATGGAGGTGAAGAGCTGTCCCATGATCATGGCGCGGTAGTCCTCGCGCGTGGTGAGTGTCTCCGCGTCGCGCTTGACGTAGACCGACACCGTCGTGTAGCTCGTCTCCGGGTCGGAGGCGACGACGAACCGCGTCTCCTCGTGATCGGGCACGGCGAACGCTTCTCGCGGGGGAGGATCGGCCTGTTCCTCGAAGGGGCCGAAGACCTTCCGGATCCTGTCCTCCACCTCCGCCGCGTCGAAGTCGCCCACCGCGACGACGGCGGAGAGTCCCGGGCGGTACCAGTCGGCGTAGAAGCGCTCGAGCACCTCGGGCTCGAACGTCTCGATCAGATCCATGTCGCCGATGGGCAGGCGCTCGGCGTAGCGCGAGTCTCCGAAGAGAACCGGGTACTGCTTTTCGCGCATGCGCGCTCGGGCGCCCCGGCGAAAACGCCACTCCTCCACGATGACGCCGCGCTCCTTGTCGATCTCCTCCGGGTCGAGCGTCATCTCGGACGACCATTCGTAGAGGACGTCGAGCGCGGTGGCGAAGGTCTCCGGTTCGTCGGTCGGAACGCTCAGCTTGTAGACCGTTTCGTCAAAGCTGGTGTAGGCGTTGATGTCCGGTCCGAAGCGCATCCCGAGCCGCTCGAGGAACGAGATGATCTCGTTGCCGCTGTACGAGGCGGTCCCGTTGAAGGCCATGTGCTCGAGGAAGTGCGCGAGGCCGAGCTGGTCTTCGTCCTCGAGCACCGACCCCGCGTCGACGGCGAGCCGCAGAAAGGCGCGGTTTCGGGGCTCGGAGTTCTCGCGGACGTAGTACGCCATACCGTTGGGCAGCGTCCCCGTTATGACGAGCGGGTCGACCGGAAGCGGGGCTTCCTCGCCGTCTTGTTGCGCGGACTGTTCGTCGTCGGTAGCGGCGGTCTGCGCGGTGTCTACCCCCGAATCCGCGGGGGACTGTGCCTCCGGTCGTGCTTCGGGTGGAGATCCGCACCCGACTACGAGCACGGCGAGAAGGCCAACGACAACGGCGAGATAGCTCTTCATGAGGGTGAATATAATCGTAGCGACGCCCGACCGACACCATCTCGGGAGTTTCGCTTGCGAGACTACATCGACTTGGCCTCGAGGCGTTCGAGCGCCCAGTGGGTGTATTTCCTGATCCTGCGGTCGGGGTCGTTCTCGAGCGCGTGCAGGATTTCCTTTCCATCTTCGCTCGCGAGACGCTCGAGCGCTTTCGTGACCTGGACCCGAACCTGCGAGTCCGGATCGCGCGCGGCCATGACGATCCCCCGGAAGGCGGCCTCGCTTCCCACCCGCGCGAGGAAATCGGCTGCCGCGCGCCGGACGAGCGGATCGCGGTTGCTGAGGAGGCGAATTCGGTTCTCCACGTAGCCGGTCGTCTCGAGGATGTCGGCGAGCAGGGGGCGCAGGCTCTCGATCTCCTCCTCGAGCACCTCTCGGACGACGACCTCACCGCGCTCGCCCATGCGCGTGAACACGCCGGTGATGCGGTCGCGAAGCGCCGGGTCGGCGTCCTTGAAGCGCTCGACGAGCCGGCGAACAGACGCTCCCTGCGCCTTCTCCGCGAGCGCATCGGTGACCGCGTCGGCGAGATCGTCGTCGTCGGCGAGCACGTCCACGAGGATGTCTACCGCGTCGGCCTGATCGGACTCGCCGAGCCCGCGAATCGCGGCGCGCTTGACGACGTCGACCTCGTTTTCATCGGCGAGCGCCTCGCGAAGCGCGTCGAGCGCGGTCTTGCCGCCACCGACGGCGAGCGCGTGCGCCACGCTCTCCCGCACCCGCTCGAGGGGATCGCGTAGCATCCCGGTCGCCTGGTTCAGCGCCCTGGTCTCCTCGTAGTCGACGAGCGACCAGGCGGCGGCGATCCTGACGTCCGGATCCGCATCGCCGAGCGCACGCTTGATCTCGGTGAGAAAGGTCTTCTTTCCGGTGGCCGGTAGCGCGGCGATCACGGCCGCGCGTATGTTCCCGTCCACGCTTTCGAGGAGCTTAGCGACCTTGCGCTCGAGCTGCTTCGGTTGCTGGCGATCGAGCACCGCCGTGAACTCCCGGGCGACGTCCACCGGCAAGATGGGAAGATGCTCGAGGATATCCTGCAGGGTGTAGGGAAGGCCGAGCTCGCCGAGGGCCATGAGCGCGTCCATGCGTACGCGGTGAGGGTTCGCGTCGCGTCCGGCGGTGATGATGTCGACGCACGTGGACAGCACGAGCGGGGTATCGAGCCTCGTGAACGCCGTGCGCAGCGCCTCGCGTTCGGGAAAATCGGGATCGCGCAGGGCAGGGAGGATCGTAGGCGCGAAGATGTGATCGTGGCCGCGCGGAAGCCCGGAGAGGGCAGCACGGAGCAGGCGCGGTTGACCGCGGCGACGGGCGATCTCGCGAGCGAGCAACCGCTGCGCGTCTTCGGTCCCGCGCGCGCCGATCGCCGCGATCGTCTTGGCGTAGAGCTCGTCGAAGTGGTCGGTCGTCTCGCGTTGCAGCCTGAAGACGCGCTCGGCGATCTCGATGATCAGCGTCGCCGAGCCGTGCGCGGCGAGAAGCTCCGCGGCGACCATGAGCGAGGCGGGTCCCGGTTGGTCGGTGACCGCGTCGAGGAAGTCGACGACGTTGACCTCGAGCGCGTTGAGCAGCAGCTCGCGGATGCGCCCGAGCTCGGTCTGGTCACCGAAATCGGCCGCCAGGAAGAGGTCTCGGAGCTTACCCGTGCGCCCGAGGAAGCGTGCCGCGGAGAGTCGGAGCTCGAGGCTCTTGCCGGCGAGTAGCTCCATCGCGGCGTTCACGTCGTCGGGATGGTCGGGGTCGAGGAGCTCGATGACGTGAAGCGCCTCCTCCGGATCGAGCGAGGCGGCATCGAGCGAGTAGCGGTCCGCGAAGTCGTCGCGAATCCGGGCACGCGCGGCGGCGCGGACCTCGAAGACCGGGTCGTGGAGGAAGATGTCTGTAATCCGCCCGGCGAGCTCTTCGCGGTCATCGTGGTGGTACTCGCCGACGACGGTCTTTCGGACGAGCGGGTGAGGATCTGCGAATGCCTCGCGTAGCGCGCGCTGGCTGCGCTCGTCGGCGTCGTGAAGAAGGATCTTGACGGCGAAGTAACGGCTCGCCCATTCGGGATCGCCCGTCATCTCACGGATTTCGTCTATACGGTCGGCGAAGAAGTCCCTGGCCCTCCGGCCGCTGAACTCGTCCCCGCGCCCGGAGAGCGCGAGGCGGCGCAGGACGAGGAAGTCGGAGTGATCGGCGAGGTAGCCGCGCAGCATGCGCGCGTAGCGCCGGTTGCGTAGCGCCATGAGGAAGCAGGCGAACAGCCCCTTGTCCGTGCCCCACCGTAGTACACGCCGGAAGTCGCCCGGGCGTTCCTTCTCGTACAGACGCTCGGTCCAGAGGCGGTCGAGCTGCAGCGCTTCGACGACCCGCTCGCCGTCCCGTTCGGCCATACGCTCGAGCGTTCGGCTGCGCCGAAGCAGCTCCGCTTCGTCGAAGACCGCGGTGGAGGGGATCGTGCGCTGCTGCTCGAGGAAGCGCCGCACCCGGTTCCGAAACCGGATGCGACGCAGCAGCGACACGACGACGAGCAGGAGCGCGATTGCGACGGCGCCTGCGGCGGCGATCAGGTATTCGATCGGTTGGTCCGTGACGAACTCGATGACTGCGTCCATAGAGACCTCCTACGCGACCCCGAAGACATTGTAGATGCGAATCGGCTTGGCCTTGCCCTTGACGCGCGCCGGCTTGCGCTCTTGGAGGGCGAAGCGGTCGCCGATCTGCACGCGGGTGTCGTTAGAGATGATGATCTCGCCGGGGCCGGCGACGCCTTCGAGTCGGGCCGCGACGTTGACGGTGTCGCCGATCTCGGTGAAATCCATGCGTCGCGATCCGCCGAGGTTGCCCGCGACGAGCTGGCCGCTGTGCATTCCTATCTGGATGCGCAGATTCTCCGCTTCTCCGGTGAAGAAACTGCGGCTGGGATTGTTCACGAGCTTCTGCAGCTCCACCGCGCAGCTCACCGCACGCACCGTGTCCTCCTCGCCGCTGTCGAGCGGAACGCCGAATACGGCCATGATGCAGTCGCCAATGTACTTGTCCAGGTAGCCACGATGACGGCGTACGATCGGTTCGGCCTCCTCGAAGAACTCGTTCAGGATTTGCACGATGAACTCCGGGTTCCGCCCTTCGGAGAAGCTCGTGTACCCCGCGATGTCGGCGAAGAAGACGGTGGCCTGCCTCGCGCCTCCGCCCGGCTTCACGAGCTCGGGGTGCTCGACAAGCATTCTCACAATGTCTTCAGAAAGATACGATGCAAACATGTCCTTGATGACGCGGCGCTCCTCGGAGACGACCTTCATCTGCTGCTTGAGCTGCTTCTCGGCGCTCTGGTCGGTAAACAGGAGCGTGAGGCCTTCGTGGCGTCCGCGCTTGCCTTGGAGCGGCGTGACGTTGAGCGAGAAGTCCATCTCGTGGTCCGCGGTCTTGTAGATCCCTTCGAGCCCGAGGACGCTCTCTCCGCTCTCGGCGACACCGTCGATCGCCGTCATAAGCCGCTTCGTGAGGCTCTTCGAAAACGTCGTGTGCAGCGGCGAGCCGATCTGGCCCTCGTCGAGGCGCAGCCGCTCGGCCGCAGCCCGGTTGAAGTAGTGGATGCGGCCCGTCTCGTCGGTCGTGATGAGCAGATTCGTCATCGACTCGAAGATGCTCTCCTGGTAGCGCTCGAGCTCTTCGATCCGCCGCGCATACTCCTGGAGCTCGCGGTAGAGACGAGCGTTGTTGAGCATCCCGGCGGCGAGCCCGACGAGGCTGTCGAGCAGGGAGAAGCGCTCGCGGTTGTAGTGACGCTGCTCGGTCGAGTTCAGCAGCAGAATCCCGAGCCTCGCCTTCGCCGTAAAGAGCGGGAGCGCCATGCCGCTGCGGGCACCGTCGACGAGCAGGAGGCCGGCGAACGGACTCTCCCTGCGATCGAGCAGGACGACGCTCTCGCGGCACTCCTCGATGAACCCGACCAGCTCGTCAGATCGTTCGAGTTGCTTCGGAGGCTCTCCGCGACCGCGACGGTAGGCGAGCGTGAGCGACTTCGCGGCCTCGTCTTCGTAGAGGTAGAGCGCGGCGAGGTCGGAACGCGACACGTCGACCGCCTGTTCGACGAGCACGGACACGAGCCGCGTAAAGTTGATCTCTTCGGACAACAGGCCGCTCGCTCGCACGAGCGCGTCGAGAACGATCGGTTCGGTAGAACTCACCGTTCCTCCTTCGGTCGGCGACCGGACCATCTTACTCATGATGACGCGTTGGTAACAAGTACGCATCCTGCTACGATGGTCCGGTGGGTTCTGCTGTAGTGTTCTGTTCTACCGGGCTGGTGCATCCGAGCCTGCTCGCGCGGCTGAAGGCTCTCGCGGCGGTCCGTATGGCGGTTCGTACGACGGTCGCGAACGCCTCGCACCTCGTGAGGCGACCGAGCTCGCGGGTCCGGCACGTACACGGCCTTCACGGGCTCAGGCGAGCGTTTCGTTCGGATGCCGCCCTGGTGGTCGTCTACGTGCATCGGCGCCGCGACGCGCCGATGGTCGTCGAGCTCGCCGAGCGGTATCTCGCGCGCGGCGGGCGCGTGCTCGCGCTCCACGCCGCGACCGCCTCGTTTCGCGCGAGCGAGCGCTGGGCCCGGCTGCTCGGGGGGCGGTTCGTCGGGCACGGTCCCGTGGTCGAACAGACGCTTCGGCGCGAGTCGGATGCCGGCGGCCGGCGCGAAGAGCTCCCGCAGCGGATCCGCCTTCGCGACGAAGCGTACCGACACGAGCTCGTCGGTTCGCTCGACGTGTGGTACCGCTGGGACGACGGCGAGCCGGCCGTGTGGCTGGTCGGAGACGAATCGCCGCGCGTGGCGTACTTCGCGCCGGGCCATCGCTCGCGCGTGTGGGCGCACGCGTCGGTTCGCACCGTCCTCGCGACGATGATTGCTGCGCTCACCGGCGAAGGAGAATTCTCATGAAGCTCGCCATTATCGGACGCGGTGTACGTCGCCGTGCCGCACGACCTTCATCGGAGATTCGCGGTGACGCTCGTCGAAGCCGTGCGGTCGGGGCGCCTGGGCGAGCTCTCGCACATCGCGGTCGACGTGCCGTGGTTTCACGGGGAGCGGTACTTCACCGGATCGCCCTGGCACGCCTCTGGCGAGCGTGCCGACGGAGGGACGCTCCTGACGCAGGGGAGCCATGCGCTCGACATCGCTCTGCTCGCGAGCGGCGAACGGCCGGCGAAAGCCACCGGTCGGACGTATCGCAGGGTTCACCGCAGCGTGGAGGTGGAGGATCTATCAACCGGTGTGGTCGAGACCGAGAGCGGACTGCCGATTACGATCACCGCAACGATGGTGACCCGGCCGCAGAGTAGGGTGTCGATCGCGGCGTACGGCCGCGCAGGCACCGTCGTCTATCGCGGCCCGTGGCGCCCGTCGTTGCGTGGTCGGGGCGTACGCGTACGCGCACCCGACGCTCTGCCGGTCATGCGGGCGGTCGAGGGTCTGTACCGCAGCGCCGCCGAGGGCAGAACCGTACAAATCTAGTCGAGCAGGTCCTCGAGGGCCGCGCGGTTCATCTCGAAGATGTCGAGGAGCGTGCGGGTTCCCTCGACCCCGGGGAAGTTGTACCACACCGAGACCGGCGCGCCGGTCGTCTCTGCGATCGGTTGGGCGACAGGGTTATGACCGTTGTCGATGATCAGTACCGCTTCGGTCTTGGTGAGCTCGTCGATCTGCCGTGCTTCCAGCGGTCCCGGTCCGAAGACCGCGGCGACGTTCATCCCCAGCTCCTCGGCGAGTGCTCGCTGGTGGAAGTGCACGAGTACGGGAGCGGCGTCGAGATCGTAGGAGGTCGACGACGC
>CAYWJH010000028.1:11222-34208 GCA_964458555.1 uncultured Spirochaetaceae bacterium
GGTGGAAGTGCACGAGTACGGGAGCGGCGTCGAGATCGTAGGAGGTCGACGACGCGCAGCGTGATGAGATTCATCCGCACGACGAGGACCCCCGTCAGGGGAAAGGCGAGCCCCGCGACCACGAGCGCGAGCAGACCGCGGAGGATCGGGGGGTAGGCGAGCAGGGTTACGATGCCTCCTCGCGAATCACCCCTGCGTGCAGCGTGAGCACGCGCGCGAGGGGTAGTTCGTCCGCAGCGACGTCGTGCGACACGACGACGACGGTGACGTTCTGCCGTTGTGCGAGGCCGTTGAGCAGCGTGAGCAGCGACGCGCGCGCATCGACATCGAGTCCGACGGTAGGCTCGTCGAGAAGCAACAGCTTGGGTCGCTGCGCCAGCGCGCGAGCGATGGAGACGCGCTGGCGCTCCTCGCCGGAGAGCGTGCTGAACAGGCGGGAGCCGAGATGCGCGGCGTTGGTCCTGTGGAGCGCGTCGTCGGCGCGGGCGGTCGCACCGCGGGCCGAGATCGCCTGCGCTCCGATCTCGACGACTTCGCGCGAGCTGATGGGGAGCGTGGAGGGTTGTTCGAGCTGTCGCACGTAGGCGGTGTCGTGGCGATGGAGCCTCCAGGCGCGCGAACCGACCCGCCGGCCCGCCACGCTCACCTGGCCCGATTCAAGACCGACGAGTCCCAAGAGCGCGCGGAGCAGCGTCGTCTTGCCGGCGCCGTTTTCGCCGCGCACGAGCACCGTCTCACCGGGATAGACGTCGAGAGAGAGCCCCTCGAGGACGCGAGTCCCGCCCAGCGAGACGACCAGGTCGCGAACGGTGGCGACCGGTTCGCTGGCGCGGCGCCGCTCCTCGATGCGGCGCAAGATGAGCCGGTGAGCCTCCTCGGGGTCATCTATCTCGCCAAAGAGATCCTCGGTAGCGCAGAAGATTCTGTCCTCAACCGCGCTCGCGGTGAATCGGACACCGTTCGCCTCGAGGACCGGGACAGCGAGCCTGCTCAGGAGCTCGGTCTCGATCGCGGTGACGCCGAGTCGAATCGAAAGGAGAGCTCCCGCCCGACCGACGACCTTGTCGTAGGTCGTCAGCAGCGCGTCGGGATCGCGCTGCCGGTGTTCGTGGAGGACGGTTTCGAGCTCGAGCAGCGGGTAGAGCCAGGGCCCGTCGCTTTCGAAGATTCGCGTTCCGTCGAGGTAGGCAACAAGTGTGGGCACGCAGCGCAGTATAGGGATGGCCGGTTGACGAGGCAAGCGCTCGGTGTCGGCACGGCAGTCCGCGGAGCCGTGGGCGGAACGTCAGACCGTCAGTCGAATGTAGAGCCTCGGCAGTACCGCCGGCAGGTCGCGCATGTCGCGGAGAATGGCGAAGCGGCGGTGCGGAAACATGATCTCCATGTCGGCGAACGAGTTCTCCTCGGTGGAGATCGCAAACGTGCGAATCTCACGCCGTTCGTTCTCTTCGCAGGCCATCCGGACGTCGTACTGCGCGTAGCGCGTCTCCGGTGAGTATCGATCGTCCATGGGCCGACCGTCGGTGATGACGATCACGAGACGTTGACGCGCCTCGACCGACGAGAGGCGCCACCCGGCGTGGCGAAGCGCGACGCCCATTCTCGTCGAGTTCGCCGGGTGGGCGCGATCGAGCCGGCTGAGCGTCTCGTCGTTCCAGTCGTCGTCGATCGCCTTGAACCGCAGGTAGTCGCAGCGCTCCGGGCCGCGGGTCGCAAAGCCCCCGATCTCGAATCGATCTCCCAACGAATCGAGCGCTTCCGCGAGGATCGCCGTCGCCTGCTTCTCGAGGTCGATGATCGTCGTGGTGCCGTGCGTGTCGGACGTCGACCCGCTGAGGTCGACGAGGATCAGGACCGCGAGGTCGCGCGTCCTGATCCTCGGGCGCTCGTAGAACCTCACACGAGGCGACGGCTCGTGGCGGCTGTCGATGAGATAGTCGTAGAGCAGGTCCGCGTTGATCTCGTCGCCCTCTTCGAGGTACTTCTCCTTGCGCGCAAGCTCCGGTCTGATGCTCTCGAATACGCGGCGGACGCGCTTCGCCTGCTCGGCGATGAGCCTCGCGAGCGGTGAGGGCCCGCCCGCTTCGGGCACGATTTCGTGCAGGCGGCAGTAGTTCTCGTGGTACTGGGCGCGCACGTGGTCCCATTCGTCGTAGAGGAACGCCGACTCGAGCGCCGCTTCCTCGTCGGTCTCGCCGCTCAACCGGTCACCGTCGCGGGGTCGATCCCGTGCGCACGAGCGGTCGTCATCCCCCTCCCGCTTCCGACGCGCCTCGTCCGCCTGAGCGCGCAGGTCGGCGCTCTTCGAGTCTTCCGTCGCGGGTTGGGCGGCTGCCTCGTAGAAGAAGTCGGGCAGGAAGCGGAACGCCCTGATGCGGCGTCGGTCGAGTTCGGCGTAGCGCTCGACGATTCTGTCGGTGAGCAGCGCCACCGTGTCGATCACGTTGACCGACGTGTCGACGATGCGTTGCAGCTCTGCGGGCGGCTGCCCGGAGCGCTCCCCGTGAGGGCCGATGAGCTCCTCGAACAGTCGCTCCGGACCATCGGCGGCGGGCTCCGCGGAAAAATCGGTGCTGATCCCCAGGTCGAGCAGGCGGCGCGCCCCCGGCCATTCGCGCCGAATCCAGCCGATGACGCGCGCGTACTCGACGATGACGGCGAGATTCTGTCGGGCCGTTCCGGGGCCCGTCAGGTCGGCGATGCTGCGCACCCCCGGCTCTCCGTGGATACGCGGGAGCGAGCCCCGGGAGATCATCGCCGCGGAGATCACGCCGAGCAGGCGGTACCAGTCACGGTTCGCCTCGACGGCATCGAACGCGCGGATCGCGACCGGAAGATAGCACCACCGCGCAAGGCAGACGAAGGTTGTCCCCCGTTCGATGAGATCGTCCGAGTCGAGGCGTCCGAGGTGATCGATCTCGATGTCGTAGCCGACGATCGCGCGCACGAGCGCGGTGAGCTGGCGAGAGACGTCGTCGAGTCGACACTCGCGCGTGATCGAGCGGATGACGCTTTCGGCGGCCTTCGACTCGCACGCGTAGTAGGCGAGCCGCGCCTGGCGGTCCGCCGTGCGCATCCTCGCGCCGTGCGCGACGAAGCGGTCTACCTCGTCGCCGGACAGACGGTCGCGCAGGTGCGCGAATCCCCGCGCAAACGCGAGGGCGAGCTCGGGGTCCTCCTCCATGAACCGGTGCGCGACGTTTACCACCGTTCGCATTTCCGCCGGCGAGCGACCGAGGCTCCCCGACCCGAGGAGCTCGAAGAAGGTGGTGCCGAAGTGGATTCGATCCTCGCTGAGCCGACGGCCGAGGTCGACGACGTCGCCGAAAACGCCGGGGAGATCGAGTATCCAACGCGTGGACGGGTTGAGCGCGGCCAGGAACTCCTTGAGCACGTGGTCGTACGACGACCGGTCGGCACGAGCGAGCATGTCGAACAGGTGTCGGGTGGACGTTGCATTCCGCGTGCCGATCGCGCCCGAATCGACGAGCTCCTGCAGCGCGTTCTCGAACAGCGAGCGGTAGCCCCAGCAGACGCTCTGCAGCGAGAAACCGTGCGCTCGCGCGACTTCAACCGCGCTTTGGGTTCGCATCGTCTCCTTCCATCATGTCGCCGAAGTAGAGCGCGACGATATCGCGGATCGAGGCGTTCACCTCCGACTCGTCGGTGAGCGTCTGTCCGATCGCGTGCTCGCACGCGTCGACGGCGCCGACACCCTGCTTCATGAGGCGTCCCGCGTAGACGAGCAGGCGCGTGCTCACTCCTTCGTCGAGACCGAAGCCCTTGAGCTCGCGGATCTTTTCGCCCACGACCGCGAGCGTGCGACTCGTGGTCTCGTCGAGGCTGCTCTCGGTCGCGATGATCTCGGTCTCGGTCGGAATGTCCGGGTTCTCGAAGGTGAGCGAGGCGAACCGCTGCTTGGTCGACTGCTTGAGGTCCTTGACGACGCTCTGGTACCCCGGATTGTAACTGAGAACCATCATGAATCGCTCGTCGGCGCGTACGACTTCGCCTGTCTTGTCGATGTAGAGAATCCGTCGGTCGTCGGTGAGCGAGTGGATGATGACCGTCGTGTCCTTTCTCGCCTCGACGATCTCGTCGAGGTAGCAGATCCCGCCGTGGCGGACCGCGAGCGTCAGCGGCCCGTCGTGCCAGACGGTCTCGCCACCGCGGAACTGGAAGCGGCCCACGAGATCGGCGGCGGTCAGGTCCTCGTGACAGCTCACGGTAACGAGCGGAAGCCCGAGCTCCCAGGCCATGTGCTCCACGAAGCGTGTCTTACCGCAGCCGGTGGGCCCCTTGATGATGAGCGGTATCCCGCTCTCGTGGGCGGCGCGGAAGATATCTTCCTCGTCTCCCTGGAAGATGTAGTTCGGCCGTTCGCGGATCAGAAACGGCTCGACCGTTTTGGGGACCGATGTGTGCGTGCTCATGGAGTTCCTCTGCTCAACCCATTATGACGAATCGCGCCGATCGTGGCACGCGGCGCGCGAATCGCAGGCGAGAGAGAGGGGCGGCGGCGCGGCGCCACCGCCCGATTGTGTCCCCGACGCTCCGGGTGACTCTGGCGCGTGGAAGCGTGGACGGTGCTCCCAGCGCCCAATTGGTTCGCCTCTACTGCAGCGCCGAGTCGCTCCGCTGGGGCGCTGTGGCGGGGACCGTGTTAGTCGCAGGAAACGTCGTCCTCGCGGCGAAATCATCCCCGTCGTTGAAGGCGCGACCGGTGTCATTCGGAATGAACCCATCGTTGCCACCGTCGTCGAGCATGACGAGCGCATGCTGATACTCGGTGATTCCGCCCGACTCGAGCTTGCCGGAGAACACCCGAAGCGACTGCGTCTCCGCTCCGTCGCTCGAGCGCACGCTGTCTACGATGACGAACACCGTGAAACGGTTGAACCGCCCTGAGATGTAACCGCCCATTCCCTCGCCTACGGAGCCGCCCTGGGCCAACTGAACATTGATCGTCTGATCGGACTCGTTCTGATCGTAGAAGCGGAAGTACTGGTCTGCGAACTGGTCCCCGGGGAAACTGAAGTCGTTGGGCACGGTGGTGGCGGTCATAATGTACGGCGACGCCATGTACTCGCTGTTGAACGCGGGCGGGCTCCCGCCGCGGTTGATCTCAACCCCAAGATCCTGTTCCACGGCGTCGAGCGTGCCTTCTCCTACCTGGTCGACGAACTCGTCCGGCAGGCCAAAGCCCGGGCCGAACAGCCAGGTGCAACCGGAGAGCGCCATCGTACCGACGACGAGCGCGATTACCGCGGTGAAACCTCTCAACCGAATCGACTTCATAAACACTCCTCAGCGAAATAGAATTGACGACAAGTTTACTCGACAATAACAACCCTGCCAACCCCCCGGACGGGTTTCGTCGGGCGGGCAGAGTCGGTCCGACACGATACGTCGGTCACCGAGCGGTCGTGGTTTTCGTGAGGTGGGTCTCGTTCAGTGGCGTCCAACCGGGGCCCGCGCACAAAAAAGGCCCGCCGAACCGCCACAGGCGGCCCGACGGGCCTTTGCTCCCCCGGTTGGACTCGAACCAACGACTTGGTGGTTAACAGCCACCCGCTCTACCAACTGAGCTACAGGGGAATGCGAAAATGCTCGCTCAAGATAGCGACCCGCCCCTGCGGTGTCAACCCTGGTTCGCTCCTTCGAACCACGCGATGGGGCCTGGCTCGCCGCAGGCGGCGCACCGTGTCCCGTCGAGGCCCACGACCCGTGTCTGGTACCCGGACCTCGTGACAAGGGTCGCGCCGCACGACGCGCACCGCGTGGTCGAGTCGCCGGGCACATTCCCGGGGTAGACGTGATTCAGGTGACGCTCAGCGATCTCTCTCGCGCGCTCGATCTGGCTGGGCGTAGTAGCGTCGACGACGTATTGATAGGTCGGATAGTACCCGGAGAGGTGAAACGCGATGCTCGGGTCGAGATCCCCGAGGAACCGCGCGATCGACTCGACCTCCTCGTCGGAGTCGTTCTTGCCGGGGATGAGCAGCGTCGTGACCTCGACGTTCGTGAGCTCGGAGGCGATCGTGATGAAGTCGGTAACCGCCTCGAGCTTGCCACCGAGTTCCTCTTCGTAGAACCGCGCGCTGAAGCTCTTCAGGTCTACGTTCACCGCGTCCATGCGCTCGAGAAGCTCCCGTGCGGGCCTCCGCGTGAGGTGTCCGTTCGTCACGAGCGTGTTCGCGTAGCCGGCGGCGTGAACGGCCTCGCTCGCAGCCATGAGATACTCGAAATGGATGGTCGGCTCGTTGTACGTGTACGCGACGCCGAGCGCGCCCGCCTCCTCGACAACGTCGGGCAGCTCGTCGGGCAGTACGGTCCTCGTCTGCGCCCGCGTGGACTGCGAAATCGAGTAGTTCTGACAGAACGGACAGCGGAAGTTGCAGCCGAGGAAGCCGACGCTCGCGAGCCGTGCTCCGGGGTGAAAATGGTAGAGGGGCTTCTTCTCCACCGGATCGACGTGGAGCGCGGAGACGGCGGCGTAGAACGGAAGCGCAGGCGAGCCGTCTTCGTTGGCCCGCACGCGGCAGATACCGGCCTCGCCGGGACGGATGTGGCAGGTGTGCGCGCAGAGCGAGCAGACGATCTCCGTCTCGCGGGTCGTCATGTAGCGAGGGGTTGGATGGTTGGGGTGCGTACTCAAACAGGCTCCAGAACGGACGGCGTGTCGGCCGCCATCCGATCGAGCTCCCGCTGAGCGTGACCGTCAATGTAGCTGCGTATCGTCGCGCGTTGCCCTTCGCTGATACTTCCGAACGCGAGACTGATGCTTCGCTCGTTGCGGACGACGTTCGCCCGAAGCGCGAGGATGGTGTCGCCGACGCGAAGCGAACAGACGTCGATCGTAGCGCCGACCTGGATATCCATGGTTCGCTGCCTGTCGAGCGGCATGAACGACACGCCGGCGGCAGACAGATCCTCAACGCGGCCAAACACGATTTCCATCTTCTGCGGATGCGTGAACACGAAGCCGATCGAGTCGATCTGGCTCGGCGCGAGTCGCTTCTCCGTACGCGCATCGCCGATGTCCCGGTAGCGATTCACGAGCTCCTTGAGACGGGCGAGCTCGTGTCGGTCGTGCAACCGCTCGTGAACGATGCCGTTCACCCCGAGCGTCTGCGCCTTGTCGGCCTCTTCGTGGTCGAAGTCGTCTCCGCGAAGGATCACGAACACGCATTGTTCGCGTGCCTTCGAGTCTCGCAGGAAGATCAGGAACGGCTTCCAGTGTCGGGGGAAGTCCTGCGCGCTGAACAGCACGACGTCGGGCTCCACCTCGTCGAGGTTGTCCATCGCCTTGATGGGGTTGTAGTACTGGATGATCTCCGCACCGCGTGGCATGAAGTTGCGCCGGATGTGCGCCTTCAGTTCGTCGCGCTCGGAGATGACGAGAATCTTCACGCCTACTCCGTCCCGAGGTTGGTTACCGCGTAATCGTAAATATACCATACCGAGTCGCGTCTGCGAAGGAAGTAGGTATACCGCTTCAGCTCGGTGAAGGTCGGATTCCGAAAGCTGAGATCCATGGTCACCGACGCTTCCGCGGGATCGTAGGTCGTCCGGACCATCTCGTAGTCGGTGGGCACCGCCGACAGCTGCGGGTCCTCGAGCTGGTCACGAAGCTGCGTTTCGAAGAGCTCGAGGCGTTCACGTCGATCGACCTCACCCATACGCCGATACGCGCGCGCGCGGCTCGGGTTGGAGAGCAGGAGCCCTTCGAGGTCGAGGTAGAGAAAGAACCGGTTCCAGGCCCCAGCCCCGAGCGCGTCGATCGTGTAGGCGACCACCTCGTCGGGCGGGAGCGCCGCGCGTTCGAGAATGGCACCGGTATCCCGGTCAATGCGGGCCTGGAGCATCTGTTCCTCGCCCAGATCGGGCCGCACGGTCAGGCTGAGCGAGTTCGTAGCGGCGAGGACGGGGGTGCCGCTCACGAGCTCGGGGAAGAACACCGCGGTGACGACGAAGATCCCGGTACGGTCGAGCTCGACGTACCTGCTGAGGTTTTCGACGAAGCTGAACTCTTCGCCCGGCTCGAGAGCCACGTCGCGGTAGTAGATCTGTTGATTGGATGTTCGCTCTGTTGTAAATTGCCGCGCGGGCGGCAGGGGTTGGTTCGACAGCGTGCGGACCTCGAGATCGACGCTGAACATGCGGTTCTCGGCGAGCTTGAAACGGTATGTCTGCCCCGAATCGTTACGAATGGTAAACTTGACGAGCACGTCGCTGCCGGGGACGTAGATCTGCTTGTCTTCGTAGCCGATTCGCAGATCCACGGCCGCCGTCGACGATTGGGCGGCCGCGATGGCACCCGCGGCACAGAGCAGCACGATGAGCGGAATAACGCGTCTCACTATCAACACCAATGTCCTCCCACGGTTCAGGAGTCGTCATGGGCACGCCGCTTAACGACATGCTCGACAAGGCCCTCAAGGGCTACCGCCCCTGGCGCGAGTTGCTCGACCGGATGCGAACCGGGCCGTTTCCTTTCACCGTCGCCGGGCCCCGCGGGGCGTATCTCGCGTATCTCGCGCACCAGGTGACGCAACGGGCGTCGCTGCCCCTTTTGATTATCGTCCCGACCGAGCAAGAAGCTGAGTCGGTGGTCCGCGATCTTGAGTTCTTCGGCGCGTCGCCGCTCTCGATGCCGTGGTGGGGGGCCATGCCGTACCGTCCGTTGCCGCGCACGGCACCGGTCTTCGGCGAGCGTGCGAGGGCACTCGGACAGCTGCTGACCGAACCGCCGAAGATCGTCGTCGCGAGCCTGCGCGCCTTCCTCACCCCCGTCCCCGACCCGGCGCGCTTCGGCGCGCGGCTGACGCGCATCGGCGTCGGCGACAGCTTCGACCCGGTGGATCTGGGCCGGCGCCTCGAGCAGTACGGCTACAGCCGCGTTCCGAAGGTCGGCGTTCGCGGGGAGTACGCGATTCGCGGAGAGGTCGTGGACCTCTACCAGCCCGGCGACGATCACGCGACCCGCATCGTGTTCGAGTGGGACCAAATAGAGGAGATCAGACGTTTCGAGGCGGACACGCAGAGCTCGGTCGGCAGGATCGCCGATTTCATTCTCCACCCGGAGCGCGAGGTGGTCTGGGACGAAGAGGAACTGGCCACTTCAGAGGGGCATCTGCGCTCGCTCGGCGAGATCCGCGAGCCGGATGCGCTGATCGACCAGCTGAGGGACCGGCGATGGGCCGACGGCGAGGAGGCGTACTTCCCGCTCGCCGACGCCGAGCCGCACTACCTCTCCGAGTATCTCCCCGACGGAGTAACCGCGCTGTTCACCGACAGCGAGCGGCTCGTGGCGAGCTACGATGCCCTCGAACGCGAATACCAGGGGCTCTACTCGAGCGAGCGAGTTCGTCGCGACGTGCCTCGTCCCTCGCGCCTGCTTCGCCCGCTCGAACAGGCGCGCGAGTCGATGGACCGGCACGTGCTGTTCCCCTTGCTTTCGGAGGCAGGTCACGCGGAGGTGCTGCGGCTGCCGTGCGATCCGCCTCGAAGCTTCTTCGGCAACGTGAGCTTCTTCAAGGAGGAGCTCGGGAACCTGAGCGCGGCCGGCTTTTCGGTCGCGATCTACGCAGACAGCGAGGCGCAGAGCGGACGCATCCGTCACCTGCTCTCCGAGTTCGACGTGCACGTCGACACCGGGACTATCTCCGGCGGCTTCAGCCTCCCCGACCAGAAGCTCATTGTCGTGGAGGAGAACGAGATCTTCGGCCGCCGAAAGCGCGCGCCGCGATCGGTGAAACAGATCCACAGCGAGGCGATCGACACCTTCGTCGAGCTCTCACCCGGCGACTATGTGGTCCACGTGAGCTACGGGATCGGTCGGTTCAACGGGATCAAGCGAATCGCGGCCGCGGGAAACGAGCGCGACTACATCCACCTCGAGTACGCGGGCGAAGAGTTCGTCTACATTCCGATCGAGCAGGTGAACCTCATCCAGCGCTACATCGGGTCGCACGGCGAGGCGCCGCGGCTCGACAAGATAGGCGGCAAGAGCTGGGAGAACCGGAAGAGCCGCGTTCGCAAGAACGTGGAGGACCTCGCCGAACGCCTGGTGAAGCTCTATTCGCGGCGCCGGCGCGCGCGGGGGTTCGCGTTCCCCGAGGACACCGAGTGGCAGGTCCAGTTCGAGGCGACCTTTCCCTACGAAGAGACCGAGGATCAGCTTCGCGCCATCGACGAGGTGAAGGCGGACATGGAGCGGCCGCAGCCGATGGATCGGCTGATCTGCGGCGACGTAGGCTACGGAAAGACCGAAATTGCGATGCGCGCGGCGTTCAAGGCGGTGACCGCAGGAAAGCAGGTGGCGATCCTCGCTCCCACGACGATCCTCGCCGAGCAGCACTACGAGTCATTCACCGAGCGCATGACCGAGTTCCCCGTGAAGATCGGTATGCTGTCGCGCTTCGTCGAGAAGAAGGAACAGAAACGCGTCATCAACGAGCTCGCCGGAGGCGAGCTCGACGTCGTGATCGGCACCCACAGGATCCTGAGCAAGGATGTGATGTTCAAGGAGCTGGGGCTGCTCGTGATCGACGAGGAGCAGCGATTCGGCGTGAAGGCGAAGGAGAAGCTGAAGGAGCTCAAGACCTCCGTAGACTCGCTCACGATGACCGCGACGCCCATCCCGCGCACGCTGCACATGTCGCTTCTGAAGATCCGCGACATGTCGATCATCAAGACGCCGCCGCACAACAGGCTTCCCATCCAGACGGTGATCCAGGAGTTCAACGACGAGATCGTAGCGCGCGCGATCCGCAACGAGATCGAGCGAGGCGGCCAGGTCTACTTCCTGCACAACCGGGTGGAGACGCTCGAAAACGTCGTGCTGTTCCTCCAGGAGCTCGTACCGGAGCTCATCATCGACAAGGCACACGGGCAGATGAGCTCGAAGGAGCTCGAGGACATCATGCACCGCTTCGTGCACGGTGCCTTTCAGGTACTCGTGTCGACGACGATCATCGAGAACGGAATCGACATCCCGAACGTCAACACGATCATCATCGACAGGGCGGACATGTACGGGATCAGCCAGCTCTACCAGCTCCGCGGGCGCGTCGGTCGCAGCGGCCGGCTCGCCTACGCGTATCTGCTCTATCCCGATCAGCGAATCCTGAGCGAGATCGCGATGAAACGGCTGCAGATCATCAGCGACTACACCGAGCTCGGCAGCGGATTCAAGATCGCGCTCAAGGACCTCGAGGTGAGGGGCGCCGGCAACCTCCTCGGACGCGAGCAGTCGGGCGATATCCTGTCGGTCGGATTCGACATGTACCTCAGGCTGCTCGACGAGGCGATCCGTCAGATCGACGAGAACGCCGAGGAGCAGGAGGAAGAGGTCTACCTCGAGCTCGAGTACTCCGGGTTCATCCCGGACAGCTACGTCGACGAGCCGGTCGAGAAGATGGAGGTCTACAAGCGGATCGCCGGCATATCGACCGAGGAAGAGCTCGAGAGCGTCGCCGGTGAGCTGCAGGATCGCTTCGGCCCGCTGCCGGACGAGGTGCACAGCCTGCTCTCGCTCGCCGAGATCCGGGTGCTCTGCCGGACGCTTCACATCGCGAGCTTGCGCGAGCGGCGAGGAAGGCTCGAGGTCGAGTTTGGACGGGTCGCGAAGATCAGCGCCGATCGCGTCGTCTCGCTCATTCAGAGCTCCGGCGGGAAGGTGAAGCTCGACCCCCGGCGCCCGCAGGTGCTGATTATGGATACCGAAGGCATCGGTCTGAAGGAGAAGAGCGAGTTCATCCGAGGCCGACTCTCGACCCTCGTCGCGTGAGCCGTGGTAGAATAGCGCCGTGGCGATCCGCAGGGACAACATCGAGCTGATCTGGAGCATCTCCGAGCTCTCGAGCCTCTTCGAACGGCGGACGAATATCGACGGCTTCCTCGAAGACGTCGTCGAGCGCATCGCCGCCCACCTGGAGAGCGACGTATGCAGCGTCTACCTCCTCGACCAGCCGAGCGGGACGCTCGTGCTGCGTGCGAGCCGCGGGCTCGAGGCGGACTCGGTGGGGCGGGTCTCGCTGAAACTCGGCGAGGGGATCACCGGCGCCGCCGTCAAGGAGCTCCGGCCGATCCGCGAGGCGCGCGCGTCGCGCAACCCGGCGTACAAGTACTTCCCGGACACCGGCGAAGAGCGCTACGAGAGCTTCCTCGCGGTGCCCATTCGCCGCGGGCTGAACCGCATCGGCGCGCTCGTGGTTCAGCACCGCCGTCCGGACCGCTTCACGCGCCAGGATACCCGCGCGCTGCAGGCGATCGGTGGACAGCTCGCGGCGACGCTCGAGAACGTCGAGATGCTGATGGAGCTGCACGCCGACCGCGCCGAGGGCGGAGGTCGACCGGCCGAGCCCGCGGAGACGATCGAGTGCTACCCGACGAGCGAAGGCGTGGCCGTCGGACGCATCGCGCGTCTGCACCCGGTAGAGCATCTCGACGATTCTTTCGGCGCGATCGGCCACGAGAACGAGGAACAGGCGTTTCTCGACGCGCTCGAGCGTACCGAAGAGCAGCTCGAGGCGCTGCACCGGGATCTCGACGACCGAATCTCCGACATCGCGAACCTGATCTTCTCCTCGCACCTGCTGATGCTGCGCGACGAGGAGTTCTCCGGCGAGATGATTCGCTCGATCCGAGCCGGAACGCGGGCGCACGCGGCGGTGCAATCGATCGTGAACCGCTACGTCGAGCTTCTGTCGTCGAGCGCGAATCCGCGCACCCGGGAGAAGACGCACGATATTCGTGACCTCGGCCAGCGCCTCCTGCGAAACCTGCGCGGCGACGAAGACGGCCACGGCGACCTGCGCGGCACGATCGTCCTCGCGCACGAGATGTTTCCCTCCGAGCTCGTCAGGATCGCCGCGCAGCACGCCGAAGGACTGATCCTGACCGGCGGCGGCGCGACAGCGCACCTCGCGATCCTCGCGCGCAGCATGGAGATCCCGGCGGTCCTCCTGCGGGCCCCCGACGAGGCGGACCTCCACGACGGCGATCTCGTCGCGCTCGACGGCTACGAGGGAAAGATCCACCGCGACCCCCCGGAGGCGGTGCTCGTGCAGTTCCGTCAGGCGAAGGAGGCGCACCGCGAGGAGCGCGTGCCGGTCGAGCGGTCGTTCGCCGTGACCGCCGACGGCGCAGAGGTGGAGCTCCTCGCGAACGCGAACATCCTCCACGACGTCGACGTGGCCACGAAGGTGGGCGCGATGGGCATAGGACTCTACCGCAGCGAGTTTCCGTTTCTTGTGCGAAACGACTTCCCGTCGGAGGCCGAGCAGTATCGCATCTACCGGCGAATCGCAGAGGCCATGCCGCACGGACCCCTGGTGCTGCGTACGCTCGACGTGGGCGGAGACAAACTGTTCAGCGAGTCGCAGCACCTCGAGGGGAATCCGTTCCTCGGCTTGCGTGGGATCCGGTTCAGCCTCGCGCACCCCGAGCTCTTCGACGAGCAGCTCCGCGCGATGCTGCGCGCGGGCGCGGGGCGCGACCTGCGTATCCTCTTTCCCATGGTCTCCTCGGTCGACGAGTTCCGCACCGCGCGCTCGCGCGTCGAGGTCGTGCTCGCCGATCTGGCCGACGAGGGGCTGCCGCACCAGGAACGACCGGCGCTCGGAGCGATGATCGAGCTGCCGTCCGCGGTGGAGTGTGCCGAGGACCTCGCCCGCGAGACGGACTACCTGAGCATCGGGTCGAACGATCTCGTGATGTACCTCCTCGGGGTCGACCGGACGAACGAGCAGGTAGAAGAGCTCTACGAGCCGTATCACCCCGCGGTAGTTCGCGTACTCGCCAGGGTCATCCGCGCCGCCGGTGCGGCGGGCTGTCCGGTTTCCATCTGCGGTGAGGCCGGAGGCGACCCCGCGATGCTTCGCTTCCTCGTTGGGTGCGGGCTGCGCAGCATCAGCGCCGACCCGGTGCGCCTGCCGCACATCCGAACGACGATCGCCGCGATCCATACCGGAGAGGCCCGCCGGTTCGCGGACTCGCTGCTCGCGCAGCCGACGGTCGCCGACCTGCGCTCGGCGATCGCCGGGTGGGCGGAACACCCTCGCGGGGCGGCACATGAGTGAGTACCGCGACCGCGATCACATCAAGAGCTACGCGCGTCGCGCGACCCGGATGAGCGGGCACCAGAGAGACGCCTACGACCGGCTCTGCGACCGGTACTGCGTTCCCCGCGCCGAGGCGCCGGTAGATCCGCGCTCGCTTTTTCCGGCCCCGGGTCGGTCGGTCGTCCTCGAGATCGGTTTCGGGATGGGCGCAGCGACGGCCGAGCTCGCCGCGTCGATGCCCGAGGTGAACTTCCTCGGCCTCGAGGTCTACAAGCCGGGTGTGGGGAAGCTTCTGTCGCGAATCGAGGCGGGCGGGCTTGCAAACATCCGGATCATCCACGACGACGCGATCCTCGTGCTCGAGCAGATGCTGCCCGAGGCGTCGCTCGACGGGATTCATCTCTTCTTCCCGGATCCATGGCCCAAGAAGCGCCACCATAAGCGGCGCATCGTACGCCCGGCGCTCACACGGGTAATGGCCTCGAAGCTCCGTCCGGGCGCGTACCTCTACATGGTTACCGACTGGGAGGAGTACGCGCGCGTGGCGCTCGAGATCCTCGAGAGCACGCCGGGCCTCGAGAACCCGTACGACGGGTTCGCCCCGGCTCAAGAATGGCGCCCGCGGACGGCGTTCGAAGAGAAGGGGCGGCGCGCGAATCGGCCCATCAACGAGATCTACGTCGTACGCGAGTCGACGTAGCCGAATCTGGCCTCTCACCCGCGGCAGGTTCTCACATCCCGCGCCGTGTGGTAGAGTATGCGCCGGTACCCGCATAATTATACAAACGGAAGTGAATATGGAAACGAGAGAAGACCGATTTCTGGATGCGCACGTCGAACGGGCGGAGCGAATGACCGTGATCAGCCCGCAGGAGTATCTGAAGTACAACTGCAAGCGCGGCCTGCGAAACCAGGACGGCACCGGCGTGCTGGTCGGGCTCACCGAAATCGGCGAGGTTCACGGCTACATCATCGACGAGGGAGAGCGGATTCCCGCGCCCGGTCGGCTCTCCTACCGTGGCTACGACGTGAGCGAGATCGCCACGGGCTTTCAGGTCGACGGGCGATTCGGTTTCGAGGAGGTCGCCTATCTCCTGCTCTTCGGGACGCTGCCCACGCCCGCCGAGCTCGACGAGATGCGTGCGCTGCTCGGCGACAAGCGCGACTTGCCCACCGGGTTCACGGAGGACATGGTCTTGCGCGCCCCGAGCTCGGACATCATGAACAAGCTCGCGCGCAGCACGCTCGTCAGCTACTCCTACGACGACGCCGCGGAGGAGCGCTCGGTGCGCAACATTCTGCGTCAGACGATCGAGCTGATCGCGCGCTTCCCGGCGATCGTCGCGTACGCCTATCAGGCGAAGCGCCACTACTTCGACAACGAGAGCCTCTTCATCCACGCGCCCGAACCCGGGCTGTCGTCGGCGGAGAACTTCCTGCAGATGATCCGCGCCGACCGCGAGTACACCCCGCTCGAGGCGGAGACGCTCGACCTCTCGCTCGTCCTGCACGCCGAGCATGGGGGCGGCAACAACTCCGCCTTCACGATCCACGTGGTCTCGTCGGCGGCGACCGACACCTATTCCGCGGTCGCCGCGGCGGTCGGCTCGCTCAAGGGTACCAAGCATGGGGGGGCAAACAACCGGGTCATGTCCATGATGGACGACATCAAGAAGAACGTCTCCGACTGGGAGGATGCCGAAGAGGTGCAGCGCTACCTCGAGCGCATTCTACGCAAGGAAGCGCACGACGGGTCGGGGCTCATCTACGGCATGGGTCACGCCGTCTACACGGTGAGCGACCCCCGCGCGGTACTGCTGAAGCAGAAGGCCGCCGAGCTTGCCGCCGAGAAGCAGCTCGACAAGGAGATGGCGCTCTACCGGACGATCGAAGAGGTGACACCCGCCGCGTTCCGCGCGGTGAAGGGGTACGACCGGGTGATCGCGCCCAACGTCGACTTCTACTCCGGGTTCGTCTACTCGATGCTCACCATTCCTCGCGATCTCTACACGCCCATCTTTGCCATGGCTCGGATCGCCGGGTGGTCGGCGCATCTGCTCGAGGAGTTCGTCTCCGGCGGCAGGATCATTCGCCCGGCGTACAAGTCGGTCATGCCGCGCAGGCCGTACGTGCCGCTCTCCGGGCGAAACGGCGGGCAGACCGCCAGCTGACGGAGCGCGCGAGCGGGCCGTGCCGATGATGCCGCGATCAACCCTCGGCTTCGGCCTCCGCCTTTGCGGCGGCGATCACGTCTTCGGCGATCTTGCCCGAGATGGGGCTGTAGTGGCTGAATTCGAGCTCGAAGCCGCCGGTACCGGATGTGATCGACCGCAGGTCGATCGCGTAGCGCAGCAGTTCGGCCTGAGGAACCTGCGCCTTGATCTCGATGATTCCACCGCCGAGCTGTTCCTGCCCGAGCACCCGGCCGCGACGCCCGGACAGGTCGCCGAGCACGTCGCCAAGGTACTGATCCTCGATGAACACGTTGAGATTCATCACCGGCTCGAGCAGCGTGGGCTTCGCTTTGCCCATCGCGTCGTTGAGCGCGCCGCGTGCGGCGAGTTTGAACGCCATCTCCGACGAATCGACCGGGTGCTCCTTGCCGTCGAGCAGCTCCACACCCACGTCGACGACCGGGTAGCCGGCGAGCACGCCTGACTCCATCGCCTCGTGCAGGCCCTTCTCGATTCCGGGGAGATAGCCCTTGCTGACCGCACCGCCCTTGATGAGGTTCTGGAACGCGTACTGCTCGCCGCGGTCGAGCGGGCGAATCTGGATGACAACGCGCCCGAACTGGCCGTGACCACCGGATTGCTTCTTGTGCGTGTACTCCGCGTCCGCGCCGGACTGGATGGTCTCACGGTAGGCTACCTTGGGCACGCGGGTGTTGATCTCGATCTTCTGCGTCTCGCGGATCTTGTCGAGAATCAGCTTGAGGTGCAGCTCGCCCATTCCGTTGGCGACCGTCTCCTTCGTCTCCGGGTTGTACTGGACGATGAACGTCTTGTCCTCGTCGGTCATCCGCGAGATCATCTGCGCGAGCTTGTCCTCGTCCTTCCGGTTTTCCGCTTCGATCGCGACCGAGTGGACCGGTTGCGGCAACTGCAGCGGCTGGAAACTGATGGGGTTATCCTGCGTCGCGAAGGTATCGTTCGTCTGCGCGGTGGCTACCTTGGACATGACGCCAATATCACCCGCGACGATTTCGGGTGTCTCGCCGAGCTGTTTCCCCTGGGCCGTGAAGAGCTTGCCCGCCCGGTCCTTCTTGTCCTCTCTGACGTTGAAGAGCTCGGTGTCGCCGCCGAGCACGCCGCTCACGCACTTGATGTAGCTGAGCTTGCCGGAGAACTGGTCGATGCTCGTCTTGAATACGAGCGCGCTGAACGGAGCGTCCTGCGAGATCGCGACGGTCGATTCTTCGCCGCCCTTCTTCGAGACCGTCTCCTCGATGCCGGCGGGGCTCGGTGCGTTGTTGGAGATGAAGTTCAGCAGCGCTGTCATGCCACTGTTCTGCAGCGCCGATCCGCACAGGACCGGAACGATCTTGTTCGCGCGCAGACCTTCGGCGATCCCGCGCCGGACCTCGTCGCTGTCGAGCGTCTCCTCCTCCAGATACTTCATCTCGAGCTCTTCGTCGCCCTCTGCCGCAGCGCCGATCAGCACCTCGTGTGCCTCCTCGACCGCGCTCTGCATGTCATCCGGAATGTCGACCGGCGTTTCCTTCTCGCCTGCGGCCGGAGTCATGTAGGCCTTCATCTCGATCAGGCTCACGATGCCGCGATAGTCCGGGCCCGTACCGATCGGGATCGCGACCGGGACGAACGTCTTGTCGAACTTTTCGCCGAGGTCGCCGAGCACCGCGGCAAACTCGGCTCGTTCCTCGTCCATGCGGTTGACGAAGACGAAGCGCGGCATGCCGCGCTGCTCGAGCCGTCGCCAGAGCTTGATCGTCTCGATCTGGACACCCGATCGCGCGCCGACGACCAGCATCGAGCTCTCGGCCGCGCGGAAGGCGGTCACGACCTCGCCCACGAAGTCCGAAGCGCCGGGTGTGTCGAGCAGGTTGATCTTCGTGTCGGCCCAGTTCACGTGGGTGAGGGCGGTGTGGATCGAGAAGTTGTTCGCTATCTCCTCGTCGGTGAAGTCGCTGACGGTCTTGCCGCTCTCGACGGTCTCCGGCCGATCGATGACGCCGGCGCTGTAGAGGAGGGACTCCACGAGAGCCGTCTTCCCCGTCGTGCCGTGACCGGCGACGGCTACGTTGCGGATAGAATCAGTCGTGATACTCATCAAGGGCTCCTTGGGTCGGGTTTTTCATGGAGGTGTATGTCAGGATCGTCCTACTATAGTGGCGGCCTGAAATTCGTGTCAAGCAAGCGCAGCGTGCGCTCCGGACGAAGCGGCGCTAATTGCGGCGTACCGGCTCATGCGCCGTTTTTCTTCTCGAAGTGGCTGAACTCCATCGCGTAGGTCCCGCGGCCCTGCGTCGCCGAGCGGAGCGCCGTCGAGTACCCGAACATCTTCTCGAGCGGAGCGGTCGCGCGGATGTGCTCCGCGCTCGGCCGGGACTCGACGCTCTGCACGAGACCGCCGCGCATCGTGATTCCGTTGATGACGTCCCCCATGAACTCTTTGGGGACGATGACGTCGACCTTCATGATCGGCTCGAGCAGAACGGGGCCGGCTTCACGGCACGCATTGTCGAGACCCATGGTCGCGGCGGCCTCGAAGGCGAACTCGGTCGACGTCGCCTCGTTGTAGACCGCGTCGGTGAGCGTCACGCCGATGTCGAACGCCGGGTAGCCCTGAACGATGCCGCCGGCGAGCGCGCCGGTGACCCCGCGCTCGATCGCGTCGAGCAGGACCGAGGGTAGCGCGTCCTTCGCGATACGGCTCTCGAACCGGTTGCCGCTGCCGCGCGCGAGCGGTTCGACGGCGAGCGTGAGGTCGGCGGTATTTTCCTTGCCCGCGAACACCCGGCTGAACTTCTCCCGGTGCTCGACGCGCCTGGTGATGCTTTCGCGGTACGTCACCTGCGGGTTGCCGACCTTGGCGCCGACCTTGAAGTCGTCGATGATCCTCGTCACGAGCACGTCGAGATGAAGCTCACCCATGCCGGAGATGATCAGCTCGCCGGTGTCTTCGTCTTCCTTCGCGAAAAAGGTCGGGTCTTCGCGCGCGAGCGTATCGAGCACGCTCTTGAGCTTGTCGCGCTCGCTCAAGGTCCGCGGTTCGATCGCCACCGAGATCACCGGTTCGGGAAAGTGCATCCGCTCGAGGACGACGGGGTAGCCCTCGGTGCCGATCGTATCGCCGGTCTGCGCGAGCTTGAACCCGATGATCGCACCGATGTCCCCGGCGACGAGCCGGTCGACCTGCTCGGTGCGGTTCGCGTGTACTCGCAGGAGGCGGTTGACGCGTTCGCGCTTCCGTTTGTTGTGGTTCATGACCGCGGTGCCGGCCTTGACCTGCCCGCTATAGACGCGGACGAAGCTCAGCGCGCCCGCCTCGCGCTCGGTCTGGATCTTGAACACGAGCGCCACGTCCGGTCCGTCCTCGGTTCGTTCTACGTCGACGTCCTCGTCCTTCTTCACGTGGTGGCCGACGATGGGCGGCAGCTCTTCGGGCGCGGGGAGGTACGAGATCACCGCCTCGAGCAGCGGTTGGACGCCGATGTTGCGCAGGCTCGCGCCCACGAGCACCGGCACGAGCGTCTGCTCGAGCGTCTGCTCGCGGATGACCCGATCGATGAGGTCCACCGGGATCTCGTCGCCCTCGAGGAAGAGCTCGGTCATCTCGTCCGAGTGATGGCTGAGCTGGTCGAGAAGCTTCTCGCGCCACTCGCTCGCTTCGTCCTGCATCTCGGGGCGAACGGGGTGGCGGGTCACGTCGGCGCCCTGCTTGTCCTGCGACCAGTGGATCTCCTCCATCGTTCGCAGGTCGATGACCGCCTCGAAGGTGTTTTCACGACCGATGGGGATCTGAATCGCGACCGGGTTCGCCGCGAGTTTTTCGCGCATCTCGTCGAGCACCGCGGAGAAATCGGCTCCGATGCGATCCATCTTGTTCACGTAGGCGATTCGCGGAATCTCGTACGAGTTCGCCTGTCGCCAGACGGTCTCCGACTGCGGCTCGACTCCGCCAACGGCGCAGAAGATCGCGACCGCGCCGTCGAGTACGCGCAGCGACCGCTCGACCTCCGCGGTGAAGTCGACGTGGCCCGGCGTATCGATGATGTTGATCTGCGTGTCCTTCCAGAAACAGCTCGTCGCCGCGGAGGTGATCGTGATACCGCGGTTCTGTTCCTGGACCATCCAGTCCATGATCGTGTCGCCGTAGTCCACTTCGCCGATGCGGTGACTTCGTCCGGTGTAGTAGAGGATCCGTTCGGTCGTGGTGGTCTTCCCGGCATCGATATGCGCCATGATGCCGATGTTGCGCGTCTTTCTGGCCGACATTGCCCGAAAAGCTACTTCAGAAGGAGACCGATGGAAAGTGCCTTGGTGTCGAGGTCAGTCGTGCCTTGCGCCGGACGGTGCCCGATCGACAATCGGCACAGAGACGAGATCGACCCGCCGTCGAGACGGGCCGATTTGGGCGCTGACGGGCTTGAACCGCCGACATCTTGCTTGTAAGGCAAGCGCTCTCCCAGCTGAGCTAAGCGCCCGCAGGCCTCTGAGGCTACCACCCGGCGCAACTCCGGTCAATACGTGCCGATTCGGACCCCGCGTAGTATAGTAGTCGTATGGGCGACGCCGCCGCCGGTCGCAAGGTCTTCCTGCTGAACCCCCCGAGCGTCGTCGGAGAAGAGCTGATCCACGCGATACTGGCGGCCGAATACGAGCTGTACGTGATCAGCGATCCGAAGCGTGCGCTCACGGTTTTTCGACGTTTCCCCGATTCGATCGTGTTCGTCAACATCGACAGCGAGATGAGCGAGCCGGAGTGGGAGCAGTACGTTCGCCGACTCCTCGACGGGCAGGCGTTCACCGACCTTCGCGTGGGTATCCTCAGCTACAACAGCGACCCCGAGCTCGTCGAAAAGTACCTCATGCAGATCGGGGTGCAATGCGGGTTCGTGCGCCTGAAGCTCGGCGCGCAGGAGAGCACGAAGATCATGCTCCGGATGCTCGAAGCAAACGAGGCACGCGGGCGTCGCCGCTACGTCCGCGCCCGCACCGCAGAGGACCGCAAGGTCGGCTTCAACGTGGAGGTCGCCGGTCACCGTTACGAGGGGCGGATCCTCGACCTCAGCTCGGTCGGCATGGCGGTCAGGTTCGGCGAAGCCGTGCGCTTCGAGCCGAAGAGCTCGCTTCCGAGCATCCAGCTCCGGTTGCGGGCGACGCTCGTTCGGGTCGACGGCGTGCTCCTCGGCCGGCGGGAAGACGACCGGTCGGTTCACGTGATCCTCTTCCGCCACGCAGCCGACAGCAAGGCGCGGCGCCAGATACGCGAGTGCATCCACAGCTCGCTCCAGGACTACGTCGACGCGATGATGAGCGACTGACGTTTCGGTCGGGATTGCGCAAACGGCCCGCCGCGGCTACCGTAGGCGGATGATGGAGAACCTGCAGGACACGCGCCTCGCCTCGCTCATGAGCTTTCTCGATGCCGCCCCGACCCCGTACCACGCGGCGGCGACCGCGGCAGCGCGCCTCGAGTCCGCCGGTTTCCGGGAGCACCGTCGCGGCGAGAGATGGGACACCGGCGATCGTCCCCGCGGCTTCGCGCGGCTCGGAGACGGGGCAGTCGTCGCGTACGACCTGCGCGACGGCGATGCCCGCGACGGCGTGACCGTGCTCGCGGCGCACACCGACAGCCCGGCGCTGCGGGTAAAGGAACGCGGTGCGGCGTGGCGCAGAGGCTACCTCGTCCTGCCGACCGAGATGTACGGCGGGCCGATCGTGTCTACCTGGGTCGACCGCGAGCTGCGGGTCGCCGGGCGCGTCGTCGACCGCGACGGCGCGGTGCGGCTGTTTCGGGCCGAACCGTCGGTCGTGATTCCGAACGTCGCGATCCATCTGAATCGCAAAGTCAACGAGGGGTTTGCGTACAACGCGCAGGAGCACCTCCTCGCGATCGCCTCGGTCGCCGCGGGAACCGCCGATGGTGCCGCCACCGGCGCGCTCACCGAGCTCGTCGCCGCCGCCGCGGAGATCGACCCGCAGGAGGTCCGAGAGTACGAGGCGCTCCTTTACGACGCGACGCCGTCGGCGCTCGTCGGTCGCGACGGCTCGATGTTCACCGCGAGCCGCGTCGACAACCTGGCCGGCTGCTACACCTCGCTCGAGGCGTTCCTGACCGCGGAGGGCTCGGCGCCGCGCGTACTCGTACTGTACAACCACGAGGAAGTGGGAAGCCAGACCGGCGAAGGCGCCCAGTCGGGCGCGATCGAGTCGCTCGTACGACGGCTCGTGCGACAGGCCGGCGGCGACGCCGAGGATGCTACCGTCGCGATGGAGCGGTCGCTGGTCGTCAGTAACGACGCGGCCCACGCCATCCATCCGAGCTACGCAGACAGACACGACCCCGACTACGCGCCGGTGCTCGGAGGCGGGCCGGTCCTCAAGGTGAATGCGATGTACCGCTACGCGACGACCGCCTCGAGCGGGGCGGCGTTCGCCGCGGCGTGCGAGGCGGCAGACGTGGCCATGCAACGGCTTACCGGTCGCTCCGACATGAAGAGCGGCTCGACAGTCGGCCCGATGACGTGGGCGCGCACCGGCATGCAGACCGTCGACGTGGGGATTCCGCTGCTGGCGATGCACAGCCTGCGAGAGACCGCCGGGAGCGAAGACGTGGAGGCGATGGTCGCCGCGCTCGCCGCCGTTCTCGCACGCCGCGGCGGGATGTGAGCTCGCGGACGAACCAGCGCGCGCAAAGGCCGGCTCGCCGGCTCCGCCTCATTCCTGACGGG
>CAYWJH010000029.1:0-31131 GCA_964458555.1 uncultured Spirochaetaceae bacterium
GGTGCGCGATCGTGTAGATGCCGGTCTCCGCGATGAACTCCGTGATCGCCATGCCTAACGAAATGTTGAGCGGGATTGTGATTGCGTTCTCGGGGATCAGGAGGTCAATGTCGAAGCGGTTGACGAACTCGTAGAGCGAGTCCTTGATAACCTCGCGATAATGGTGCAGCCCCGTGGTCAGCTCGCGCGGGCGCTCGGCGTACGAGAACGCCGTCTCGTAGAGCTCCCTGATCTCCGGGTGCTGGAAGTGCGCCTCCGGTACGACGTGCGAGACCTCGTCGGGCGCGTCGAGCTCGCCGCCGTAGTAGTAGCAGGTGCAGTCATTCCGATTGAAAACATCGGCCCACTTCTTCGTCTCGAGCGATACTCCGTCGGTCCCGGACAGGCGGAACGAAATGAAGCCGATGTTCTTCTTCACGGTGGTCTCCTTACAGCGGTTTGACGAGCCGGGAGATCTGCTTGAACTCGTCGCTCCCCGCAACGCCGACGAGCTCGAAGAGCGCGCTCTCCACGGTCGTGATGGTCGCTCCCTCGCCGCGCAGCCGCTCGAGCGCGATCTCGTGGTCGCGCCGGTGGCGCGAGGCGGTGCAGTCGGCGAGGAGCACCGGGTTCAGACCGCGCTCGAGCAGGTCGAGCACGGTCTGCAGGACGCAGACGTGCGTTTCGATCCCGGCGACGAGCACGGTCTGCGGGCCCGCCGCAGCGAGCGCGCGGTCGACGCCCTCCACGCCGCAGCAGCTGAACGAGAGCTTCTCCACGGGAGAGGCGAGGTGCTCGGCGAGCGACGGCACGGTGGGCCCGAGCCCCTTCGGGTACTGCTCGGTCGCGACGACCGGCACGCCGAGCGCGGCTGCGCCCTCGACCGCGGTACGGATGCGGACCTCAAGCTCTTCGTGGTCGTCGATGACCGGAAGAAGCCGTTCCTGGACGTCGATCACGAGGAGCGCGGTGCGGCCGCGGTGTAGTCGTACCATGAACCCTCCGCGACCATTATACGGGACGATGCGACGCCGGGCCACCGCATTGACACCGGTACGCCCCCGCTGCACTATTGCGCCGATGACACTCTTCGCACGCCTCGAGGCACGAGCCCGGGCGATCGATTCATCGCTTTGCGTGGGTCTCGACCCGCGCGTGGAGCCCGCCCTCATCGTCGAGGCGAATCGCCGGATCGTCGACGCCACCGCCGGCCACACGCTCTGCTACAAGCCCAATATCGCCTTCTACGAGCAGCACGGCCCGGCGGGGCTCGAGGCGCTCGAGGCGACGCTCGCCGCGATACCCGACGAGATCCCCGTGATCCTCGACGCGAAGCGCGGCGACATAGGCGCGACGGCGCAGGCGTACGCGAGCGCGTGCTCGCGGCTGGGCGTTGCCGCGGTGACGGTGAGCCCGTACATGGGAAGCGACTCGATCGCGCCGTTTACCGACGTCGGGCTCGCGGTCTTCGCGCTCTGCCGGACGAGTAACCCGGGCGGCGGCGAGCTCCAGTCGCTGTCCGCAGGAGGGCGCGAGATCTACCTCTCGGTCGCGCGCGCCACCGCCGGCTGGTCGGGCGAGGTGGGGCTGGTGGTCGCCGGGAACGACCCGGCGGCGCTGCGGAAGGTGCGGGCCGAGCGGCCCGGCGCGTGGTTGCTCGCGCCCGGGATCGGCGCGCAGGGTGGCTCGATGGAAGAGGCGGTCGCGGCGGGCCTGCGAACCGACGGGCTCGGGCTCCTGCCGGTCGTCGCGCGCGGGATCGCGAACGCCGACGATCCCGGCGAGGCGGCGAGCCGGTATGTCGAGGGGTTCCGCGCCGCGCGCGACGCGGCCGTGGGGGGCCGGGCGAGCGAGGGGTCTGCCCCCGGCGCGGCCGCGGGGCGGGGAGCGGCCGCGCCCACCGACCTCCTCGACGCGATCCTCGACACCGGGTGCTTCCGCATCGGCGAGTTCACGCTCAAGAGCGGGATGGTCTCGCCGTTCTACGTTGACCTGCGTCGCCTGCAGAGCAGCCCTCGCGCGCTCGAGACCGCCGCCGCCGCCTACGAGGCGCTGCTCGACGGCGTCCCCTTCGACCGGATCGCCGGGCTGCCGGTCGCGGCGCTGCCGCTCGCGACCGCGCTCGCGCTGCGGCTGCGCGCGCCGCTCGTCTACCCGCGTCTGCCGCCCAAACCGCACGGTACGGGCAGCCGGATCGAGGGCGAGTGGCACGCCGGCGAGCGCGCCGTCCTCGTCGACGATCTCATCACCACGGGGGCGAGCAAGCTCGAGGCGGTGGCGGTGCTGCGCGAGGACGGGATGGTCGTCGAGGACCTCGTCGTGTTGCTCACGCGCGGGGCGAGCGACGAGGAGTTCCGGAAGGCAGGCATACGCCTTCGCGCGGCGGCCGACGTGCGCGACCTCACGCGTCGGGCGGTCGATCGCGGGATCGCCTCCGAGGCGGAGGCGCACACCGTCCTCGGCTTCCTGGGGGAGCGAGCGTGAGTACGCTCATCGGACTCCTTCAGGACTTCCTGGGTACGACGATCGCGATCAACCGACCGAGAATTCCTTCCCGCTGACGATCTGGTCGAGCGCCTTCCCGTTGTTCATTTTCATGACCTTGCGCAGGGTGAGGTTCTCGAAGAACGAGACGATGTGAACGCTCGCCTCTTTCCACACGTCGTGGACGAGGCAGATGTCCTCCCGTGCGCATCCATCCTCGCCGGTGCACGGCGTGATCTCGAGACCCTCGCCCACCGCGTCAAAGATATCCTTGACGGTGACATCCGAAGGATCCTTCTCGAGCACGAAGCCGCCACCGGGCCCCCGTACGGAGCTGATGATCCCCGACTTCTTCAGCTTGAAGAAGATCTGCTCGAGGAACTCCGGAGAGATCTCCTCGTCTCCGGCAATCTGCTTGATCGGGACGGGCTTGTCCGTGTCCGCCATCGCGAGATTGGTGATTGCCCGAAGCGCATAGCGCCCCTTGGTGGTTATTCTCATGTTCTCCCACTCCGGTTCAATGCCGTTACCGGATTATATACTAGAACGAACAGGTATACACCCCGCAGCCGGCATCTTCCGATTATTCGGCAGAGCGGCAGTCGTCTACGTGTTGACGCGCTCTACGTACTCTCCGCTCTCGGTATTCACGAGGATCTTGTCGCCCTGCTTGATGAAGATGGGGACCTTTACCTCGAGCCCGGTCTCGGTCTTGACCGGCTTCGTCGCTCCGGTGACCGTGTCGCCGCGAAGCGCCTCTGCGGCCTCCGCGACCTCGAGCACCATCTTGAGGGGCACGGTAACGTCGATCGGGTTCGACTCCCACATCACGACGCGGTACGTGTCGCCTTCTTTCAGGTAGTAGATCCGGTCCTCGAGTCCCTCGCGCGGGACCGCGAACTGGTCGTACGTCTCGGCGTCCATGAAGTGGTACGAGGTGTCGTCCGCGTAGAGGTACTGCGCGTCCCGATCGTAGACGTCTGCCTCTTCGACGGAGTCGTTCGTCTTGATCGTTTCCTGCAGCCCCTTCCCCGACTGGAGCCCCTTGAGCTTCACCCGCACGAACGCGGAGCCTTTGCCCGGGTTGACGAACTCACGCTCGGTCACCAGGTAGGGCTCACCTTTCCAGATCAGACAGTGCCCCTTGGCAATCTGGCCGGCCTTTATCATTGCTTACCTCGACTCTCGGTTGTTCCCTCACTATACCAAAACTACCCGAAGAATATTACCCCCCCAATGTCACGGATCTCGAGAAGCGCCATGATCAGACGGTCCACCCCGAGCGCCACGCCGCTGCACGGCGGGGCTTCGGCGAACTCGAGGAGCGAGCGCGCCGGCGGGTGCGGGACGAGCGCATCCCGCTTGCGCGGAGCCTCGCGGTCGAGGAAGCGTTCGAGCGCCGCCCGGTCGGTCTCCTCGTGGTAGCAGTTGGCGATCTCCATCCCGTCCACGTAGAGCTCCCACCGCTCGGCGGTCGGTCCGGCGCGGCGGGCGAGGGTGGGAACGAGCGCCGGGTAGTCGGTCAGGAGCACGGGACGGTCGCGCGGCAGCTTCGGCTCGACGAAGGTGAGCAGGACCCGCTGGAAGAGATCCTCTTCGGTCTCCTGCGGGCCGATGTGCACCCCCAACCGCCGCGCCGCCTCGCGCATCGCGTCGGTCCGCGCGAAGTCCGGCCGCACACCGGCGTAGCGTTCGAAGCTCTCGGCGACCGTCAGTCGCTCGACGGAGGCGCCCACGCGGTGCGACCCGGCGGCCGGCGGGAGGCTCGCGACGAGGTGCGCGAGCAGCCGGGCGGTGAGGTCGGCCTGGTCGCGGTGGTCGGTCTCGACCCCGTACCACTCGAGCATCGTGAACTCCGGCCGGTGAACGCGCGAGGTGCTCTCCGCGTTGCGGAACGCCTTCGCGAGCGAGTAGATGTCGCGGTAGCCGCGGGCGAGCAGGCGCTTCATCCAGATCTCCGGCGAGGGAACGAGGTAGCGGGCGCCGGGGTCCGGCGCCGGGTCGCAGGCGTACGGGTCGACGAGCCTCGTCGAGAACACCTCGATGTGCGCCTCCGGGATGAGCTCCGGCGCGAGCGTTGGGGTCTCGACCTCGAGGTACCCTTCGCCGTCGAAAAAGGCGCGGATCGCGCGCATCGTCGCCGCGCGGAATCGGGCCACGTCCTGGGAGAGCATACCGGTAGGATAACAGCGGTCGAGTCCGTATACTACGCACAGGCATGACTTCTTCTTCGCAGAGCTTCGATGCGGTCATCGACCGCTCCGGTACGAACGCGGTCAAATGGGACTACCGGGCGACGAACACGAAGGGCGAGCCCATCCACCCCATGTGGGTCGCCGACATGGACTTTCCGGCTCCACCGGCCGTCCGGCGGGCGCTCGTCGAGCGGGCCGAGCACCCGGTCTACGGCTATACCTTTGCGCCGAAGGCATACCGCGACGTCTTCCTCGCCTGGCAGCGCGACCGCAACGGCCTCGAGATCGACGCATCGTGGCTCGTCTTCGCGCCCGGGGTGATGCCCGCGGTGCGCGCGGCGATCCTTGCCACCAGCGAGCCCGGCGACGAGGTCGTCGTCCAGCCTCCGGTCTACTTCCCCTTTTTTCACGCGATCCGCGACAACGGGCGTGAGATCCTCGAGAACCCGCTCGCCGAGACGACCCGGGCCGACGGCACGGTGCGCTACGAGATGGACTTCGACCGGCTTCGCGCCGCGATCACGCCCCGGACGAAGGTGCTACTGCTGTGCTCCCCGCACAACCCGGTCGGCCGCGTCTGGAGCCGATCCGAGCTCACCGCGCTCGCCGAGATCTGCATCGAGCACGATATCGTCGTCGTCTCGGACGAGATCCACTCGGACATCCGCCGGGCGGAGGTGGAGTACGCGCCGTTCATCGGCCTGGGCCCGGAGGCGGCCTCGCGGACGATCGCGACCTACTCGCCCAGCAAGACCTTCAACGTCGCGGGGCTTGCGAGCTCGCACATCGTCGTCCCCGACGAGACGCTGCGCGGCCTGTTCACCGCGACGCTGAAGCGGCTCGGGCTCACGCTGCCGAACCTCATGAGCATCGAGGCCTCGCGCGCGGCGTTCGCGGAGGGAGGCGAGTGGGCCGACGCGCTGCTTCGCTACCTCGACGGGCAGATCGCCTGGTTCGCACGGACGTTCGCGCGTCGATTCGGCGAGCGATGGAAGATCGGCATGAGCCCCATCGAAGGGACGTACCTCGCGTGGCTCGACCTGCGCCCCTTTCTCGCGGCGACGGGCGCCGGGCACGACGACGTCCAGCACGCGCTCCTCGAGGAGGCGGCGCTCTGGCTGAGCGAGGGCCGCCAGTTCGGGACCGGCGGGGAGGGCTTCTTCCGCATGAACCTCGCCACCCCGCGCGCGAACGTCGAGCAGGGGCTCGACCGGCTCGAGCGCGCGCTCGCCTTCGTGGAGGAGCGCGCATGACGCTCGTGCTCGGCGCGATGGACGGCGAAGTGGCCGCGATCGTGGAGAACATGACGGTCGAGCGCCGCGAGCGCTGGCGCGGCTTCCCCGTCGTGACCGGTGCGATCGGCGGGAGCCCGGTGGTCGTCAGCAGGACGGGGGTGGGCAAGACGCTCTCGGCGATGCTCTGTCAGCGGCTCATCGACCGGTACGAGCCCGAGCGCATCGTCTTCACCGGCGTCGCCGGAGCGCTTCGCAAGGACCTCGACATAGGCGACACGGTCGTCGCGCGCGAGGCGCTTCAGCACGACCTGGACGTCACCGCGCTCGGCTTCCCGGTCGGGCAGGTGCCCTATTCCACGTACCGCGTGTTCACCTGCGACCCGGGTCTCGTCGAGAGGGCGATGGCGGTGGAGCCCGAGCGGGGGCGCGCTCACCTGGGACGCATCCTCAGCGGCGACCAGTTCATCGCCGACGCCGCGCGGCGCGAGGCGCTCGCGCGCGAGTTCGAGGGCGACGCGGTCGAGATGGAAGGGGCGAGCGTCGCGCTCGTGGCGACGGTCAACGAGATTCCCTTTCTTCTCATCCGTACGATCAGCGACCACGCCGACCTCTCCGACGAGGGGTCGGCGGTCGAGTTCGAGCGGGTCGTAGAGCTCGCGGCCGCGAACTCCTGGCACTACCTTCGTACGATTCTCAAGGACCTGTGAGGCACCAATGAGTATCCACGGATTCGATTCTGTCGACGAGCACGACCTGCCCGAGTACCGCGCGCGCGGACGCTGGTTTCGCCACGTCCAGACCGGCGCGGAGGTCTACCACGTAGCCAACGACGACCCGGAGAACCTCTTCGCCTTCGCGTTCAAGACGCTCCCGCCGGACTCGACCGGCGTCGCGCACATCCTCGAGCACACCGCGCTCTGCGGCTCGCGTCACTATCCCGTGAAGGACCCGTTCATCCTGCTCGTCAAGGGAAGCCTCAACACCTTCCTGAACGCGATGACCTACCCGGACAAGACGGTCTACCCGGCCTCCAGCACGGTGGAGCGGGACCTGTTCAACATCATGCAGGTCTACGGCGACGCCGTGTTCTTCCCGCGGCTCGAGCAGGACTTCTTCCGCCAGGAAGGGCATCGGCTGCAGTTCGACGCGAACGGCGAGCTCGAGATCACCGGCATCGTCTACAACGAGATGAAGGGGACGTACGCGAATCACGATTCGATCGCCGGGCGCTGGGCGCACCGCGCGCTCCTGCCCGACACCCCGTACGGGTACGATTCGGGCGGGGACCCGACGGTGATCCCGGACCTCTCCTACGAAGATTTCCTGGGCTTCCACCGCACCTACTACCATCCCTCGAACGCGCGGATCTTCCTCTACGGGGATATCCCCAGCGAGCGGTATCTCGACGCTCTGAATCGCACCTTCCTCTCGCACTTCGAACGGCTGGATACCGACTTCGACGTCCCGCTCCAGCCCCGCTGGGCCGCACCTCGCGATCGCGTGGTCACCTGCCCGACCGACGGCGAGGAGGGAACGACGTCGGTGACCGTAAGCTGGCTGCTACACCCGGTGACCGACCCTCAACGGGTGATCGCCCACGAGCTCCTCGCGTACATCGTGCTCGGCTCGAGCGCGGGGCCGCTCCGCAAGCGGCTTATCGAGTCGGGGCTCGGCGAAGACCTGTCGGCGCCCACCGGGCTCGAGACCGACTTGCGGGAGATGGTCTTCGGGGCGGGGCTGCGCGGGACGAGCCCGGAGAAGAAGGCCGATGTCGAGCGGCTCGTCCTCGACGCGCTCGCCGACGTCGCGCGCGACGGGCTCGACGCCGGCGTCGTCGAGGCAGCCTTCCGCAAGGTCGAGTTCCGCAACCGTGAGATCCGGGGTGGGGCGCCGAACGGTTTGCGCCTGATGGGCAAGGCGCTGCGCGGGTGGCTGCACGGTGCCTCGCCGGACGTCACGGTGCGCTTCACGCGTCCGTTCGAAGCGCTGCGCGAGGAGGCGGCGCCGGGCTCGCGGTTCTTCGAACGGCTCGTCGAGTCGTCGCTCCTCGAGAACCCGCATCGCGTCACCGTCACCGTCCGCCCGGACCCGCAGCAGAACGAGCGCGAGCGCGCCGAGCTCGCGGCGCGCCTGTCCACGGTGGATGCCGGGCTCACCGACGACGATCGCGAGCGCCTGCGCGCCGAGCAGGCAGCGCTCGAGGAGCTGCAGCGGACCCCCGACGATCCGGACACGGTCGCGAGGATCCCGTTCCTGAAGACCGGCGATCTTCCGCGCGAGCTCGAGGTGATTCCCACCACCGAGTCCGCGCTCTCCGATGGGGTGCCGCTCTACGCGCACGACGTGTTCGCAAACGGGGTGGTCTACCTCGACCTGGCCTTCGACCTGTCGGGACTCGACCCCGAATTGCTGCCCTGGGTGCCGCTGTACATCGATTCGGTGGGCGAGCTCGGTCTGCCCGGCCGCAGCTACGACGAGGTGGCCACCGAGATCGCGCTGCGCACCGGCGGGATGAGCGCCTTCTGCGAGGCGGCGATCCCGCTGCACGAGGTGCGCCGCGCCGACCGCAGGCTCTACGTCCGGATGAAGGCGCTCGAATCGACCTTCGACGAGGCGATCGACCTCCTTCGCTCGATCCTGCTCGAGTCGCAGTTCGCCAACACCGATCGGATCGACGACTTAATCAAGGAAGGCCGCAGCGGTATGAGCGGCTCGGTTCTGCCGTCCGGGCACCGTTTCGCCGCGCTGCGCGCCGCCCGCGCGCTGTCGGAGGCCGACCGCTACGAAGAGCGGTGGCGGGGGGCGACGCAGCTCCTGTTCATGCACGGCCTGTCCGAAGCGCGGGTGTCAGAGGCGTCGGCCGCGCTCGAGCGCATCAACGACGCGCTGATCCGCCGCGGCAACCTGACGGTCAACCTCACCGGGACCGAGGCCGCGCAGGGCCGCGTTCGCCCGCACCTGGAGCGGCTCGTCGCGGTGCTGCCCGAAGGCGGGTGGGCGACCGAGGCGGAGCCGGTGCCGGAGACGGAGATCCCTGCCACGGAGGCGCTGATCGTACCGGCGGACGTCTCCTACGTCGCCGCCGCGGTGCGGGGAGGTCGCATCGGCAGCGACGAGTACGTGCACGAGCAGGTGCTCGCGCACCTGCTTCGCACCGGCTACCTGTGGGAGGCGATCCGGATGCGCGGCGGCGCCTACGGCGCGAACGCCACCGCGCGCGGAATGGACGCCGTCTTCGGGTTCTGGTCGTACCGCGACCCGCAGATCGCGGCGACCCTCGATGCGTTCCGCGGCTCGCTCGAGCACTTCGCTTCCACGCCGGTGAGCGAGGACGAGCTCGACCTCGCGATCATCGGCGTGACCGGGCAGCACGTCCGGCCGCTGTCGCCCGGCGAGAAGTCGATCGTAGGTCTGCGGCGGACGCTCTACGGGGTGACCGACGAGCTGCGTCAGCGCAACCACGAGGTTCTCTTGAAGACGAGTGCCCGCGACGTGCAGAATGCTGCTGACCGACTCGGCGAATCGATGGCACAATCGTACGTGGCGGTCGTATCCGGCGCGGACGCCGTCGCGCGCGCAGCCGAGCGCGTGCCCGGGCTGGCCGAGAACCAGATTCGTCTGCCGGTATAGGGAGGGATCATGAAACAGCGTGCTCTGGCTCTCGGTATCATCCTGGTGGTCTTCGCCGGCGGCGGGCTTGCGGCGCAGACGGCGGTTACGGCGCAGGAGGACGATCCGGCCCTCTACGCCGTGGGCGCGCTCGGCGCGTCGAACCTCTACACGACGTACTTCCTGCTCGGTACGCTTGCCGACGGCTACGCCACGGCGGCCTACACCGCCTCGTTCGCCGACGAGCTCGCGCGCGATGTGGTCGGGCTCAACGAGTCGGCGATCGACGTGCTCGGCGACCTGCTCGATGACGACGAGCTGCTCGACGAGGACCGCGCGCTCGTGAAGGAGATGATCGAGGCGCATTCGCTGTTGATCAACCAGGCGTGGGGGCTGATCGCCTACGTCGAGGACTCCTCGGACACCGACGACTGGTTCGAGTACCGGCGCGCGGCCTGGGATGCGATTACGGAACTGCTCGGCATCGAGAGATGAGCGACCTCTCCCGGCGGCATTACGCGATCCTCGGGCTCGAGCCCGGCTGCTCCACCGCGGATGCGCGCGTCGCCTACCGGAGGCTCGCGAAGCGTAACCATCCCGACCTCTTCCCGGACGAGGCTCGTGCGCGCCAGCAGCTTCGCATGATGCGGGTCAACGAGGCGTACATGATCGTGCTCGCCGAGCTGACCGAGGCGGAGACGCCGGCCCCGGGCGGGCCGGATGACGCGGCGTCGAGCGGCGCTCCCGGCGGAGGCGCCGGTGCGGCCGATCCGGGCAACGCGGAGGGCGCGTTCTTCTCCGCGTGGGGTGAGAAGGCGAAGCCGGGCGAGCCCAGCCTCGTCACCGCGGTCGGTTCGCTGCGCGACCCGGCGTACGCCTACTACAAGCAGGGGTTCCGCTACTTCAACCTTGGCGCCACCGAGCTCTTCCGCAAGGAGGCGCCCAAGATCCGGCGCTCGCTCGTCGCCGAGGGCACCGCCGACGGCTACATCCTCCGCCTCGCGCTGCGCGCGCTGCACTACTTCGAGCGCTCGTACAGCTACTTTCTCGTCGTGGTGGAGCGCTTTCCGACGAGCCCGTGGTACGCCGACGCGCGATGGAAGCTGCGCAGGCTCGAGAAGTTCAGCGCGATCTACCAGCGCATCTGTGAGAATCTCTCGCGACGCTCGTCGACGAGGCGCAAGATTGACATGCCCATAACATACTCGTAGACTCCGGTACCATCTATGCGCTCCCTACGACCTATCGCCGCCCTGGCATCGTTCTCATTCATCCTCACGGTTCTGGTTTCCGGGTGCTCGATCAACCAGATCGCGGTCAACGCCCTCGCCGACACCCTCGCCGGCGGGGAAGGTGGGAGCGCGTCGGTCTTCACGACCGACGACGACCCCGAGCTCGTCGGGGAGGCGCTGCCGTTCGCGCTCAAGCTCTACGAGACGATCCTCGCCGAGTCGCCCGATCACGAGCAGCTCCTGCTCGCGACCGGGAGCGGCTTCGTCTCGTACGCGAACGCCTTTGTGGCTACGCCGGCGAGCATGCTTCCGTACGAGGAGTGGGAGCGTCAGCAGGAGATGCAGGCGCGCGCCAAGAAGCTCTACCTGCGCGGCCGCGAGTACCTCGTGCACGGTCTCGACGTCCGCTACCCCGGTTTCGAAGAGGCGCTCTTCGCCGACGATCGGGAGCGGCTGCCCCCCTACCTCGAGGAGATGGACGAGGCCGATGTCCCGTTCCTCTACTGGATTAGTGCCGGTTGGGTCGCCGCCTTCTCGCTCGACGCCTTCGACCTCGAGCTGGCCTTCTCGGTCACGAGGGCCCACGCGCTCATGCTCCGCGCGCTCGAGCTCGACAACGAGTTCAACGACGGTGCGATCCACGACTTCCTGATCCAGTACTACGCCGGCCTGCCCGAGAGCATGGGGGGCGACAAGGAAAAGGCCGAATACCATTTTCGTCGCGCGGTGGAGATTGCGGACGGTCGTCTTGCCGGTCCGTACGTCAGCTACGCGGAGGCCGTCGTCATTCCACGCCAGGACGTCGACCGCTTCATCGAGCTGATGGAGCAGGCGCTCGCCGTCGACCCCGACGCGTATCCGCCGGCCCGGCTCGTCAACACGCTGACGCAGCGCAAGGCCCGCTGGTATCTCGAGAACCTCGAGGAGTTCTTTCTGCTGGATCTCCCTGAGGAGGAAGGAGACGCATTTTGATACACCTACGCCGTATCCTGGTGGCAGTGGCGATGCTCGTCGCGTTCGCGACGCTCGCCGGAGGCCAACAGATCAAGCTCGCGAGCGTCGCACCCGAAGCCTCGCCGTGGGGGCGCGCCCTGAACGATCTCGCCGTCCAGTGGCGCGAGATCTCCAACGGTCGGATTCGCGTCCGGGTCTACCACAACGCGATCGCCGGCGACGAGGACGACATCCTGCGCAAGATGCGGATTGGCCAACTGCAGGCAGCGGTCCTCACCAGCCAGGGGATGAAGCAGGTGGTGCCTGAGGTCTACTCGGTGAGCGTACCGTTGATGATCAGCTCCCAGGAAGAGCTCTCCTACGTGATGGATGAGATCGAGCCCGAGCTGAACGCCGCATTCGAGCGGAACCGGCTGCACGTGCTCGCGTGGTCGCGGGCAGGCTGGGTCCACTTCTTCAGCAAGGAACCGGTCACCTACCCGGAGGACCTCAAGTCGCAGCGGCTCGCCGCGAATCCGGTCGACCAGGAGCTTCTGCAGGCGTTCCGGATCATGGGCTACCGACCCATTCCCATGCCGCAACCGGAGCTGCTGACCTCGCTCAACAGCGGGCTCGTCGACGCGTTCTACACCTCCCCGCTCGTCGCGGCGGGGTTCCAGTGGTTCGGCCTCGCTCCGCACATGCTCGACCTGAAGGTTGCGCCGTTCCTCGGTGCGATCGTGATCTCCGACGCGGCCTGGCGACGGATACCGAACTCGATGAAGGACGAGCTGCTCGAGGCTGCCGACGGCATCTCCGCACAGATCGACGACGAGGTGCTCGAGCTCGAGGAGGAGGCGCTGGAGACGATGCAGCGCTTCGGGCTCGAAGTGCAGGAGGTCACCCCGGAGATCGAGGCTGAGTGGAAGCGCGACGTGGAGCGTCACAACGAGGCGCTGCTCGATGTGTTCGACCCGGTGATGACCGTGCGCATCCAGGAGTTGCTCGACGAGTTCGGTGATCGTTAATGGCTGATGGTCACCGCCCCGTGCTGGGGTTCCTGCGGCGGGTCGAGTCGTGGGCGGCCACCGCGAGCCTGCTCCTGCTTGGCGTACTTCCCATCCTCGAGATCGTCGTCCGGCTCGCCGTGCGGGGTGGAATCCCCGGCTACAACGCGTACCTCTTCCACCTCGTTCTGATGGCCGCCTTCCTCGGCGGTATGATCACCGCGCGCGAAGGGCGCCACCTCGCTATCCGCGTCGCTGTCGAGGCGATGCCGAAGGGCGTGCGCGCGTTCGCCGATACGCTCAACGCCTTCCTTTCGACGACTCTCGGCTTCGCCTTTTTCTGGGCATCGCTCTCGTTCGTCGCGGTCGGGTTCGAGCCGGGTGCGCGCGTCGGCTTTCTGCCCATTCACGTCTTCGTGGCGATCATGCCGCTGGGCTTCCTCGTGATGACGATCCGCTTCATGCTACGAACGCCGAAGACCACGCTCGCGCGCATCGTCGGATTCGCCGGCATTCTCACCGGCACCTTCCTCGGCTTTTCGCCGATCGCGGACATGGCCTATCTCTACCTGCCGACCATACCGCCGGTCGTCGAAACGCTCGTGAACCTCTGGTACACGGTCGTTCCGGTCGTCGCGGTCCCGCTCATTATCCTGCTCGTGATCGCGGCGTTCGCAGGCGTTCCGCTGTTCATCGTGCTCGGAGGCGCGGCGCTTCTGCTGTTCGCGCGCGTGGGCGGGGCGCTCGCCGTCGTGCCGAACGAAGGCTACGTCATGCTCACCGGGAACACGATCCCGGCGATCCCGCTCTTCACGCTCGCCGGCTTCTTTCTCAGCGAGAGCAGGGCCGGCGAACGGCTGGTGCGTCTCTTTCGAGCGCTGTTCGGCTGGATGCCCGGTGGACTCGTGATCGCGGCGGTGCTCGCGAGTACGTTCTTCACGACCTTCACCGGCGCCTCCGGTGTGACGATTCTCGCGCTCGGCGGGCTGTTGCTCTACGTCCTCGTCCAGAGTGGAAACCATGACGAGAGCTTCGCGACCGGCATTCTCACCGCGAGCGGGAGCATCGGCCTGCTCTTTCCGCCCAGCCTGGCGCTCATCGTCTACGGTTCGATCGCGCAGGTGAGCATCTTCGACCTGTTTCTGGGGGGCATTCTTCCCGGTCTGTTGATGGTGACCGCGATGTGCGCGGTGGGCGTGGTCGTCGCGATCCGTAAGGGGATACCGAGCGTTCCCTTCGACGGCAGGGAGGCGATCGCCGCGATCCGCGAGTCGATCTGGGAAGTCCTGCTGCCGGTCATCGTCATCGTCGTTTACTTCAGCGGGATCGCAACGCTCATCGAGACAGCCGCCGTAGCCGTCGTCTACACGATGGTCGTGGAAATGGTCGTGCGGCGCGAGATCAAGGTGCGCGAGCTCGTGGACGTGTCGTTGCGCGCGCTTGCGATCATCGGCGGGGTGCTGATGATCCTCGGCCTCGCCCGCTCGCTGTCGTACTACATCGTAGACACGCAGATCCCGACGATGCTCCGCGATTGGGTCGCCTCGACGATCGGCTCGCGTATCCTCTTCCTGCTGCTGGTCAACCTCGTGCTGCTCGTAACCGGGATGTTCATGGACATCTTCAGCGCGATCCTCGTGGTCGCGCCGCTCATCATCCCGCTCGGCGGCGTATTCGGGATCGATCCGGTCCACCTGGGCGTGATCTTCGTCGCGAACATGGGAATAGGGTTCATCACGCCGCCGGTGGGGCTGAACCTCTTCCTCGCCGCCTACCGCTTCGAGCAGCCGCTCTCGCGCATCTACCGCAACGTCGCTCCCTTCTTCCTCATTCAGCTCGCGATCGTGCTCGTCATTACGTACTGGCCGTGGCTGAGCACCGCGCTCGTGGGCGGGTAGGGACGGGCGCTCCTACGCCGCGCGCGCGACGAAGGCGAGCGGGTCTTCACGAAGCCGTCGTTCGACCGCGTTCCAAAGGTCGCGCGCTTCGATCAGGTGCGATGGCGCCCCGGCGATCGGCCCGGTACGCAGCGCCGGCGGGCCGAGCACGTCGGCGACGCGGTCGTAGCGTTGCTGCCACCCGCGAAAGCCGTGCGGCCGGTAGCGCTTGCGCACCGTCACTCCGTCCGCGTCGGTGACCGAGCATTCGTAGGGCTCGCCGAAGAGGTAGGGGGGCTCGACGAGCTCCTCGATCGCGTGCATGGACGTGTTCGGCATGAGGCTGCAGCCGAGCATGAGGATCTGTCCGCCGGCCTTCGGGAGCCGGTGGAACGGCGAGTGCTCCCCGCACGGGGTCGAGTCGGCGAGGTGACCGTCGGTGAGCTCGGCAGCGCGCGGACCGGCGGCGCAGACCGAGTGCGTCGGGTGAAGGCTTCGGATCACGCCCGCGCGCCGACGGAAGGCCTCCGGGATCGCGCCCACGTTCGACCGCGTGGTGCGGACGTCGAAATCCGGGCTCGTCCGCCTGACAAACTCGTAGCTGAGCGCAGGCAGAAGGAGCGTCCCCGCTTCGCCGATCGTTGCGAGCAATGCGTCGATCACCGTCTGCGCGCCGCCGGGCACGCGACCGGCTCGGGGGGCGTTCGCGCCGGCCGACGGCGCGCCCCCCGCGCGTGCGAAGGCGCCGAGCGACGAGTGCACGAGCAGCACACCCCCGGGTCGTACGCCGAGCCACCGGGCGTCGGCGACGAAGCGGCGGATGAAATCCGTTGCGTCCATGCGTCTACAGTAGCGGTTTCACCCGCCGCCGGCCAGCGCTCCGGACGGCTGCGTCGCAGCCCGCGAGACGTTCCATATGAGCGTGACCTCGGGCCGTGACGCCACAGAGGACCATAGACCTCGGGGCCGAGCCGTGATACCATCGGCCCAATCCAGAGCAAGGAGCGACCATGCCCAAAGTAGTGATAATCGGTGCGGGAAGCCTCGTTTTTTCGAGCCGCCTGACCGCAGACATCCTGACCTACGACGCGTTCAAGAAGGCGCACTTCGCGCTCGTCGACGTCGACGGCGAACGACTCGAGTACGCCGAGAAGATCGTTCACCGCATCTTCAAGGAAGGCAACTACGGCGACGCGACGGTCAGCACGCATACCGACCGCAGCGAAGCGTTGAAGGACGCCGACTACATCATCATCAGCATCCTCATCGGCGGCTACGAGGCGATCAAATCGGAGATCGACATCCCCATGAAGTACGGCGTCGACCAGTGCATCGGCGATACGCTCACTCCCGGCGGCATCATGCGCTGTCTGCGCACGCTGCCGAGCCTGCAGGAGATGGCGCACGACATCATGAAGATCTGCCCCGAGGCGCACGTGCTGAACTACACGAACCCCATGTCCATGCTCGTCTGGGGCATGCTCGAGGCCGAGCCGGAGCTCAGGCTCGTGGGACTCTGCCACTCGGTGCAGGGCGGGGCGAAGCAGTGGGCCGACCGGCTCGGCGTTCGGCTCGACGAGGTCAACTTCATCTGCGCTGGCATCAACCACGAGGCGTTCTTCCTCACCTACGAGCACGACGGCAAAGACATGCTGCCCGAGATCCGCAAGATCGCGCTCAAGCCCGAAGTCTGGAAGGGCGACTCGACGCGCATGGAGTACCTCAAGCACTTCGGCTACCCGGTCACCGAGTCGAGCGGCCACGTCAGCGAGTACAATCCGTGGTTCCGCAAGAACGCGGAAACGATCGCAAGGTACTGCGACAACTCGGAGTCGAGCTGGAACGGCGGGCACGGCTACATCAAGGAGCTCTACGACCGGCCCGACTGGAGAGAGCGGATGCAGGCGATGGCGAACTGGGAGAACCCCATCTCGCTCGAGCGCAGCCACGAGTACGGCTCGATGATCGTCAACGCGATCGAGACGAACGTGCCCACGGTCATCTACGGCAACGTGCGGAACAACGGCGTCATTCCGAACCTGCCCTCCGACGCGGTCGTTGAGGTGCCCTGCCTCGTCGACCGAAACGGTGTGCAGCCGACCTTCGTCGGCGAAATGCCGAGCCAGCTCGCGGCGATCAACAAGAAGCAGATCGAGGTGCAGCGCCTCGCGGTGGAGGCGGTCGAGACCCGCGAGGCGGAGAAGGTCTTCCAGGCGATGGCGATGGATCCGCTCACCGGCATGTCGGCCACGCTCGACGAGATCCGCGCGATGACGCGCGAGCTCATGGCCGCGCACAAGCGGTGGATCCCCGTCATGGATGGTAAGCTACCGGCGGATCAGCCGATCATGTATGACAAGAGCGCCGCCTGGGTCGAGAAGCACGTCGACCCCGCGGACGCGAACCAGTAGCCGCTGCCGGCCCCGCCAGCGCGCGGGGCCGGCGCGTTTGACACCCCTCTAGGCCGCCGGTACCCTATCGTTCATGAAAGTGGTGATCGTGGGGGCCGGCGCCGTCGGTCTGCAGATAGCCAAGCAGCTGGCCGACGAGAAGAAGGACGTCGTCCTCGTCGAGCGCGACCCCGAGCGCGCGCGTCTCGCGTCGAACCGGCTCGACTGCATGGTCGTCACGCGCGAGGGAAACAGTGTCGATGCCCTTCGCGAGGCGGGCACCGCCACCGCAGACTTCTTCATCGCGGTCACCGACAGCGATGAGGTCAACATGATCTCGTGCGCGCTCGTGGAGAGCGAGTTCGACGTTCCCTACAAGATCGCGCGGGTACGCAACATCGACTATTCGAGCTCGAAGGTCGGTCAGCAGGGCTTCCTGGGCATCGACTACATCGTGAACCCGGAGATCGTCGCCGCGCGGGCGATCATCCGCACGATCGAGCACGGCGCGGTGAGCGACATCATGCTCTTCGAGCAGTCGAAGGTTCAGATGCGACATCTGACCGTCGACGCCGGCTCGCTGCTCGCCGACCGCACGCTTACCGACATCGGCTCGTCGATTCCTCTGAGCTTTCTCGTCGCGATCGTCCTGCGTGAGAACCGCTTCATCATCCCCAGCGGTCGGACGGTGCTCAAGCCCGGCGATATCCTCTACGTCGTCGCTACCGACAAGACCTTCGACCAGCTCTACGAACGGCTCGAGAAGCGCAAGACCGATCTGCGACGAGTCGTCATCGTGGGCGGCGGCAAGATCGGGCAGGTGCTCGCCCGCTACCTCCTCGAGGACAAACGCCGCGAGAGCTCGATCGTCCGGCGGCTGGTTACGGCGTTCAGCGAGGACCGCCGACGCAGCGTCAAGATCATCGACCGCAGCTATGCCCGCTGCAAGGAGCTCTCGCAGTCGCTGCCCGGCGCGCTCGTCATCCACGCGGACATCTCGGACGAGGGCGTCTTCGAGGAGGAGCACTTCGCGAACTCGGATCTCGTGATCGCGGTCACCGGCAACCAGGAGCTCAACATCGTCTCCGCGGTCTACGCGAAGACGCGCGGTATCAAGCGATCGGTCGCGCTGGTGAACAAGACGAACTACACGCGCGTTGCGTCGCAGCTGGGCATCGACGTGCCGGTGAGCCTCAAGAACAGCATGGTCAACCAGATACTCAAGCTCGTACGCCGCGGCAATGTAAAGAGCATCCACTCGATACCGGAGGGCGACCTGGAGGTGCTCGAGATCTCGGTGGACGAGCGCTCGAGCGTCGTGGGGAAGCAGATCCGTGATATCCGGCTTCCGCAGGCGTCGCTCGTCGTCTCCGTCCTTCGGGAGAACGAGACGTTCATTCCCGACGGGTCGTACCGCCTGCAGGCCGACGACCACATTATCGTTATCGCGCGGCTCGAGTTCATCGAGCAGATCCAGTCGCTGTTCACCGCCGCAGCATGAAAACGGTTCTTGTCGTCAAGGTCGTCTGCGTCCTCCTGCTCGTGATCGCGGCGTTCATGCTCGCGCCCATCGCGGTCGCGCTCGCCGAAGGCGAGACCGACACGGTCCAGGCGTTTCTCATCCCCATGGGCGCGACCGCCGTCGTGACCGGGCTCTACCTGGTGGCAACCCGCGGCGTGCGCGGAGGCCTGTCGTCCAAGTCGGGCTTTCTCCTCGTAACGATGAGCTGGCTGTCGGCCGCCGCGATCGGCGCGGTGCCCTTCGTCCTCTCCGGGGCGATCCCGCGGTACACGAACGCCTTCTTCGAGACGATGAGCGGGTTCACGACGACCGGCGCGACGATCCTCACCGACATCGAGTCGCTGCCGGCCTCGCTTCTGTTCTGGCGGTCGTTGACCCACTGGCTCGGCGGTATGGGCATTATTGTACTCACCGTCGCGATTCTGCCGTTGCTCGGCGTCGGCGGGTACCAGATCATGAAGGCCGAGGCTCCGGGGCCGTCGGTCGATCGGCTCACTCCCAAGATCACGCAGACTGCGAAGATTCTCTGGTTCATCTACCTGGGGCTGACGATACTCGAGACGACCCTGCTCATGGCAGGCGGGCTGTCGCTCTACGACGCGCTCACGCACACCTTCGGTACGCTCGCTACCGGGGGGTTCAGCCCCAAGGCGGCGAGCGTTGGACACTACGCGAGCCCCTTCGTCCAGGTCGTCGTGACCGTCTTCATGATCGCGGCGGGGATCAACTTCATCCTGTACTACCGCCTGCTCGTGGGCGAGTTCCGGCTCCTCCGGCAGAACACCGAGGCGAAGGCGTACCTCGGGATCTTCGCCGTTGCCACGATCGTGATCGCGGTGGTGCTCTTCAGGGGTACCTACGAGTCCTTCGGGGAGAGCCTGCGCTACGCCGGGTTCCAGGCGGCGAGCATACTCACGACGACGGGGTACGCGACGGCCGACTTCGCGCAATGGCCGGCGCTCGCGCAGATGGTGCTGTTCGCGCTGATGTTCATCGGTGGATCGGCGGGCTCGACCGGCGGTGGCATCAAGGTCGTTCGGATCGTCACGGTGATCAAGCAGGGCTTCAACGAGATGCGCTACCTCATCCACCCCCGGGGCGTCTTCACGATCCGGCTCAACGGGCAGCCCGTGCGCAAGGACATCGTCTATTCGATCACCGGGCTCGCCTTTCTGTACGTGTTCATGCTGCTCCTGACGGCGATCGTCGTCGCAAGCGGGGGGCACGACCTGCTTACGAGTTTCACGACCGCGCTCGCTACGCTCGGAAACATCGGGCCGGGCTTCGGCCGAATCGGCCCGGTCGAGAGCTACGCGTTCTTCCAGGACTACATCAAGTGGTATCTGAGCGCCATCATGATGGTCGGGCGGCTCGAGATCTACACCGTGCTCGTGCTGATAACGCCGGCGTTCTGGAAGCGGTGATGGCGTCCGGCGCGGCGGCGATCCTTCGACAGACCGGGCCCCACCGACTCGCGGCCGGGCTCATCGTCGGGATGGCGCTCGCGTGGCGCGCGAGCCATCCTTCGATCCTTCTGCGCCCCGGCGCGTTTGGAGACGAGGCCACCACGGCGTGGTCCGGGCTCGCCGCCGCGCTGCTGCTGGTAGTCGCGGCCGTGGGCTTCCGTCTTCGTCCGGCGGACCGAGTACGGGCTCGCGCGCTTCGCATCGCCGCGCTGGCCGCCGGCGCGGCGGCCGCGGTCGCCACGCTCGTTGTGCTCGTCGCCGGCGGGAGCTGGTCCGGCGCGGCGCTTGCGGTGGCGTTCCTCGCGGTCGAGCTCGCACGGCGCGAATCGCCCAGGGATCTTGCACAGCGTGTGCCCTTCGAGGCGTTCGCGCTCGTTGGCGAGGGAGCGCTCGCACCGCTGGTCGGGTACGCGGCGCTGGCCGGGGATCCCGGGCCGATAGCGATGCTCGTGCTGACCGTGCCGAACGCGCTCGCGCTCGCGCTGGCCGCCTCGCTCGCCGAGCCTGCCGGCGAGGAGCCGGCGGCCTCGTTGCGGCCGCTGCTCCCGGAGCTGCTCCACGCGGTTTTCGCGCTTGCGGCAACGAGCGGTGCGATCGTCGTGGTGCTCGCCGGCGCGGCGGTGAGTCTGCGACCCGAGCTCGCGCTGCTGGCGGCACCGGTGGCTTCGATGGCGATGGTGTTCGGGTGGCTCGCGCTGCTCGATCCGCGACCGGAGCGACGCCAACGGCGGGTGGAGTACCTCGTCACCGTCGCGTCTATCGCGCTCGCGGTCGGCGTCGCCTTCGTGCTCGTCTTCGCCTGAGCCGGGCGCCGAGGGTTCAGACCGACAGGTCGAGCGTGTTGTGCACGGTGAGCTTGAGGAAACCGAGGATGTCGTCCGTCGAGACGCCGAGCCCGCTCTCCGAGCTGATGCGCACCGCGTCGAGCACCCCCAGAAAGTAGACCAGGATCGCCGCCTCCAGATTCTTGCGGCTGAAGCACTCGAGCCCGGGGCGTTGTTCGGCGACGGGCGCGAGAATCGAGTCGAAGAGCGAAACGAGCTCCTCTACCTTGTCTTCCAGGCGCGTGTACTCGATCGCCTCCGAAAGCAGGATCGTGATCAGGCTCGAATCCGCGAGCAGCTCCGGCAGGAACCGGTCGAGGATCAGCTTCATCTTCTCGTCGGGTGACGAGGTGTGCTCGATCGCCTCGGCGAGTCTGAGGCGCAGGTCGTCCCAGCCCTCTTCGACGATCGCCCGTACGAGCTGCTCCTTGTTGGTGAAGTAGGTGTAGATGCTTCCCACCGGCAGCTTGCACGCCTTCGCGACGTCCGCGACCGACGTCGCGGCGAATCCGTTGCGGGCGAACAGCTGCTTCGACTGTTCCAGGATGAGTTGTCGCTTTTCGACGCTGAGCGCGCGAGCCATTCGACCATGCTATGACGGCGGTCGGGCGACGTCAACCGATTGCTTCGCTCCGGCGGCGGGCGTAGCTTATGACCGTGGAGCTTCTGATATACTACGATGAGGGCTGCCTCCTGCACGAGAACGGCCCCGGACATCCCGAACGCCCCGAGCGAATCGGGTCGATCATGCGGCGTGTTGAGGCCGACGAGTACGTTCCGGCGCCGCGCGTGGTCGCCCCGACGCCGGCAGGTCGCGAGGAGATCGAGCGCGTCCACGCCTGCGACTACGTCGATGCGATCGAGGCGAGCGCCGGCAGCGTGCGAACGGTATTCGACGCCGACACGAGCGCCAACGCGCACACCTTCCGCGCGGCGACGCTCGCCGCGGGCGGCGCGGTCGCGGCCGTTCGCGCCGTCTGCTCGGGCGAGGCGGCCCGGCCCTTCGTCGTCATGCGTCCGCCCGGTCACCACGCCGAGCGCGACCGCGCGATGGGCTTCTGCATCTTCAACAACGCGGCCATCGCCGCGGCGGACGCGCTCGCGGGCGGACTCGAGCGCGTCGCGATCGTCGACTGGGACGTCCATCACGGCAACGGCACCGAGCACATCTTCGCGGACCGACGCGACGTCCTGTACGTCTCGCTCCACGAGTACCCGCACTACCCGGGCACCGGCCGATCGGCCGACGTCGGCCATGACGAGGGGGCGGGCTACACCGTCAACGTGCCGCTGTCCGCTGGAAGCGGCGCTGCCGAGTACCTGCGCGCCTTTGAGGAGATCGTGCTGCCCGCCCTCGACCGCTACGCGCCGCAGCTGGTGATCGTGTCCGCCGGATTCGACGGGCACGGCAACGACCCGCTCGCCGGCATGCAGCTCGACGGGCCGGCGTACGCGGCCATGACGCGTCGGCTGGTCGGCGTTGCCAACCAACACGCCGAAGGACGAATTGTACATCTGCTCGAAGGGGGGTACGATCTCGCAGGGCTTGTCGACGGGTTCACCGCCGTAGTTGGCGCCCTGGGGTCCGGGTGGGACCCGGACGACGCGTGATGCAGCGGGGAGACGAACGAGTGATTATCATCGAGGGTCAGATCGGCGTGGGCAAGACCACGATGGGCGAATTGCTCGAGCGGGAGCTCGGCATCACGCTCTTCCGGGAGCTGCAGCACGAGGAGACGCACACGCTGCTCGATCGGTTCTATTCGGACCAGAGGCGGTGGGCGTTCACGCTCCAGATCCACTTCCTCAACGAGCGCTTCCGCATGATCAAGGAGATCCGCCGTTCGGGAGGCGGCGCGCTCGACCGGTCGATCTACGGCGACCGGATCTTCGCGGAGGTGATCCACGAGGACGGGACCATGACCGATGAGGAGTTCATGACCTACGACACGCTGCTCGACAACATGCTCGAGCACGTGGAATCACCCGACCTGCTCATCTACCTCGACTGCAGCGTGGATACCGCGGTCGAGCGCATCCGCAAGCGCAACCGGGGGCTCGAAGGCGGTATCCCGCGTGACTATCTCGAGCGGCTGAACCGGCACTACCTCGCGTGGTACCGGGATTACGATCTGTCGCCGAAGATCAGAATCGATACCGAAGCTCACCGGCTCGACGTCGCGGGCAACGCACACGGAGTTCTCGACGCGATTCGCGCGAAGCTCAAGGGCGGGAGGTATGGCGCGACGATTCGTTGAGAGCGCGCTCGTCCTGCTTCTCCTCGTTGCTGCGCCGAACGGCCACGCCACCGAGCCGTTCGTCATCGATCCGCTTCCGCAGGCCGACCGGCCGCCGCTCGTCCTCTCGTTCGTGGGCGACATCATGCATCACCGGCTCAACGCGGAGATGCCCGACTACGACCGGCTCTACGACGCGGTCCGCCCGCTGCTCGCCGTCGACGATCTGAGCTTCGCGAACATCGAGTTTCCCGTCGACCCCGCGCGCGAGCCGGCCGGGTACCCGCTGTTCAACGGCACGCGAGCCTACCTCGACGCCGCCGTACGAGGCGGGTTCGACGTGCTCGCGCTCGCGAACAACCACACCTTCGACCTCGGCGAGGCCGGAGTCCGCGGAACGAGCGCGCTCGTCGCCGACCTCGCCGCGCAGGCCGGCGTCTACGCGAGCGGCATTCGCTCCGGCGACGGCGGGGCGATCGAGCTCGGCCGGATCCATCACCGCGGGTGGCTGATCGGCTTCGTCTCGGTGACCGCCTTTTCGAACGTTCCCGGCTCCTCGGGGTACGTCAACCTCGTCGACTACTTCGACGTCGGCCCGCGCGAGGCGTTCGTCGCGCAGGTCCGCCGCTGGAGCGAGGAGGTCGACCTTCTCGTCGTGGCGATCCACGCCGGGGTCGAGTACGCGACCGTACCCGCCGCTTCCAAGGTCGATTTCTTCCGTGAGGTCTCCGATGGCGGCGCGCACATCGTGTGGGGCCATCACCCGCACGTCCTGCAGCCGTGGGAGTCGCGCGACGGGCGGCTGATCATCTACAGCGCGGGCAACTTCGTCTCCGCGCAACGGCGCTACCAGAGCCCGCACGTACCCACCGGCCGATGGGCGCCCACCGGTGACGCGGCGGTCTACCAGGTGCGCGTCGAACGCGGAGCCTCCGGCGCGCGCGTGACGAGGGTCCGTGCGCCGTTGTACACGATGTTCGCCGACCCGACGCACGGGCTCGTGCTGCGCTCGTTCGACCGCGTGCTCGCCGGCGAGCTACCCGTCGCGTGGCGCGCCTTCTACCTCGCGCGATACTCGGCCGCCCGGCGGCTCCTGGACGCGCGGCCGCCCGCGGAGACCCTGCTGAGCCGCCGGTGAGCCGCGCCCAGCGCCCCGGCGGCGCCCGGCCCGGCCGCGGCGGCCTCACGCCGCCGTCACAGCGCATCGTGCTCGAGGAAGCTGTAGTACCCGCGCGAGCTGAAGATCACGTGATCGAGTACGGGAATGCCGAGCAGTTGGCCCACAGACACCAGCCGTCGCGTTACTTCGCCGTCCTCGGCGCTCGGCTCGAGGCACCCACTCGGGTGATTGTGCGCGAGGATGAGCGCGGCTGCCCGGTCGGCGAGCGCGGGAGCGAAGACCTCGCGGGGGTGGACCACGGTACGGTTGACGAGGCCCATGGTGACGACGCGGGCGGCGGTGATCTCGTGCGCGCCGTTGAGGCTGATCGACAGGAAGCATTCCTGCGGACGCTCGACGAAGCGGTCGACCACCGGGAGGATGTCCGCCGGCGAGCGGACCTTGTGCCTCCCCGGACACAGCACACGGCGGCCGAGTTCGAAGGCTGCGACGATCCCCGCGACCTTGGCGGGGCCGAGACCGGCGATGGATCGCAGATCCGCCGCCTCCGGCGGACCGTTGATCCGGTCGATGAGCGAGACGACGTCGCGCGAGACCAGCTCGACCGACCGGCCCGGAACGCCGGTTCCCACGAGGAGCGAAACGAGCTCTTCGTCGCTGAGCGCCGCCGGGCCGCGCTCTCCCATCCGCTCGCGCGGCAAGAGCGCGCGCTCGGCGACTTGACTCTGGAGGTGTGTCACACCCCTTCCACGCGCAAGAACCGATTCCTGCTTCACAAGCTTGAGCGCCAGGCGGCGACCGGGTAGTATCTGCGCATGTTCGGACGCAAGCACTACCACTACATCGTGGACGGCCTCACCGACGAGAAGGCGGCGCTGCTGAAGAAGAGCCTGACGGTCGTGCCCGACATTCGCTCGGCGCAGGTCAGCGCCTCGCGCGGCACTGTCGACGTCGAAGCGCGCCGCGACGTGGCCGACGAGGTCCGCGTCGCCTGCGATGTGGCCGGAGTCACCTTCCGGACACGGATGCGGCGGTGAGGCCGGCGGCCGTCGTCCGCAGGATCGCCTCTCCGGGCCGATCGGCGCTCGCCGCGCTGCTCCTCGCGTTCGTCGCGTTCGTCGGTGTCGCATCCGGCCGCGCCGAACGCGCTCCGCGGATCACGATCGCTTCCTCCGCTGCGCAGGCGATCTCGCCGAACGGCGACGGGGTGCAGGACACGCTCTTTGTGGAGGTGGCCCGACGCGACGAGGCGGGCCGGGCGATCGCGGCGGTCGAGCTCGCCGTCTACGGCGGCGCCGGGCCGCTCGCCGGAGAGCTCGTCGCGCGCGAGCGCGTGGAGACCGAGCCGTCGATCGGCGTGCTCGCGCGGCTGCCGTTCATCGGATCGTCGTCCGACCGCTCGCCGCCTGGTATCGAATGGGACGGCACCTTCTCCGGTTCCTCCGCCGGCGCAGACGGCGCGCGCGTCCCCGACGGCGAGTACGTCTACCAGCTCGTCGCCTTCGACCGTCGACGCGCGAGCATGCCAACCGCACCGCTCGTGGTGGTGGTGGACACCGCGCCGCCGCGGATCGACACCGTGTCCGCCGAATACTCGGTCTTTTCCCTGAACGGCGACGGCGCGCGCGATTCGCTCACGGTCGAGCTCGCCGGGTCGTGGGAGGCGGCCTGGACCGCACGGGTGCTTCGAGGCGACGGCGAAGCGGTGCGCGAGTACACGTTCACCGACGCCGCGCCGCAGCCGGTGAGCTGGGAGGGCCGCGACGCGAACGGCGACCCGCTCCCGGATGGGACCTACCGCTGGATCCTCACGGGTCGCGACGCCGCGGGCAACCGCGCAGTGAGCGAGCCGTTGGACGTGACGATCAGCCGGCGGGTGGACGAGGCCCGGCTCGTGCCGGCCACGCCGGTCGTCTCGCCGAACGGCGACGGCGTGCTCGACCGCGCCCCGATCGCGGTGGAGCTCGGCGATCGAGAAGGCGTGGTGTCGTGGCGCCTGCTCGTCGTCGGAGACGACGCGCCCGGCTCGGGTGCCGACCGAGTGCCGGCCGACGGCGAGACAACGCGGTCCGCGCTCAAGGCGGTCGCCGAGCGGTCGGGCGCCGGCGCTGTGCCGCGTACGCTCGTCTTTGACGGACGCGGGCCCGCCGGTGATCCGCTCGCCGACGGCTCGTATCGGCTTCTGCTCGAAGCCGTCTACCGTAACGGCTCGGTTGTTCGCTCCCAGGCCGTTCGGATCGAGGTGGACACGCGCGCCCCGACCGGCGTGCTGAGCGCGCAGACGCTCCCGGAGCCGACGGGGCGCGGCGAGCCGGTGGTCTTCGGGGGCGAAACTCGCGGGCGCCTGCGGGTTACCGCCGAGCTCGAACGGGCCGAGTGGACGGCGCTGCTCACCTGCGACGGCGGGACCGAGCGTATGCCGCTCGGTTCGGTCGGGCTGGACGGCGAGGAGGCTTCGTTCGTCTGGGACGGCAACCGTCTTCCCGGGGGGGAACCGGCGCGCGACGGCGCCTACGAGCTCGTGCTCGTCGCGACCGACGAGGCCGGCAACGCCGGCTCGACGAACGCGGTGCGCGTAGTCCGCGACAGGCGAGTCGGGCGCGCGAGGCTCGTCGCCGAGCGGGGAGCCTTCTCGCCGAACGGCGACGGGACCCGTGACCTCGTCGCCTTCACCGTCGACGTCGAACCGGCCGACGCCGTCGAACGAGTGGAGCTCTCCGTCGCCGACGCGGCCGGGCGCGCGGTGCGCACGGTCTCGCCGCCGGCGGACGTCGACTCGATTACCTGGCACGGACGTTCGGACCACGATGAGGTGGTAGCCGACGGCACGTACCGGGCGCGCCTCGAAGTCGCGTGGCGCAACGGCGCGCGCGCGGTCGCCGCGAGCGCACCGGTGGTGCTCGACACGACACCTCCACGGATCGACGAGCTCTCGTCGCGCTACCGACTCTTTTCGCCCAACGGCGACGGCGAGCGCGATACGATTCGCATAGACCAGCGCACCTCGCCGGAGCGGCTCTGGGTCGGCCGTATCGTCGGCCGCGACGGGGCCGTCGTGCTCGAACGACGGTGGGAGGGTGAGGCGACCGGATTCGTCTGGGACGGGCGTGACTCGACCGGGAAGCCGGTCGCAGACGGCGATTACACCTACGAGCTCGAGGCCACCGACCGGGCCGGCAACGCGGCGCGCGCCGACCTCGCGCTCGTGGTGGACTCCACCTCGCTTCCGGTGAGCCGGCAACCCCCGGAGCTCTCGCTCTCGGTCGCACCGGACCCCTTCACGCCGGACGACGACGGTACCGACGACGTGCTCACCCTCGCGATTGCGGTAATGAGCCCGAACGAGCTCGACTCGTGGTCGCTTGCTATCACCGACGCCGACGGGAGCGAGCTTACGACGCTCGCCGGCGACGGATCGCCGCCTGCGCGGCTCGACTGGGACGGGCGGTCGCGCACCGGCGAGCTCGTTCACAGCGGGCAGCATTGCTTCGCGACGCTCCGCGTCGTGGACGCGTATGGAAACGCAGCGAGCGAGTACGCGCGTATCCGAGTTGGGATCCTCGTCGTGGCGGAGGGACCGGTTCTCCGCATTCGGGTCCCGAATATCGGGTTCGCGCGCTCGGAATCCGATCTCTTCGCCGTTTCGGAGCCCGAGCTCGGCCGAAATCTGGAAGCATTGCGGGCCGTCGCAGGGGTGTTGCGCCGTTACCCAGAACGTGAGATTCTAATAGAAGGTCACGCTGCGCACGACGATCGGGTCGATGATCCCGACCGAGACGACGAGCAGCGCGACGAGCTCGTGGCGCTGTCGGCGGCGCGGGCTGAACAGGTTCTGCGGGCGCTCGTCATCCTCGGCGTCGAGGAAGAGCGGATGACGGCCGTCGGTGTCGGGGGCGCTCGCCCGGTGGTTCCCCCGAGCGACCAGGAAGGCAGTTGGAAGAACAGGCGTGTGGAGTTTATCTTGAAGCAGGACTAGGTACCGGAGGAAGGAGCCACTATGCGTAGGATCGTGATTGTTGTCGCTCTGGTGTTCGCTGCCGCGGCGCTGTACGCCGGCGGGCAGCCGGAAGCACCGGAAATTGGGACCGGGACGGAGGACGTGAGCTACATCTCACCGGAAGCCTCCCCGGGGGTTCAGGATACGCTGACCATCCCCATCTCGGTCGGTGAGATCGGCGGGAACAACGTCGTCGTCGCCTACCAGCTCGAGGTTCGGGACGCGGGCGGGAACGTCGTCTGGGTCGAGTCCGCGGTCGATGAGACCGAGCAGCCGGGCTTCTTCGGGCGCCTGATGCAGAATCTGGGGCTCCGGCAGCGCGAGACGACCATCGAGATCCCCGAGACGACCGAGTGGGACGGAACCTATCAGGGATCCGATCAGGGAGCCGATGGGCAACCGGTGCCCGACGGCGAGTACACGTACGTGCTGACGGTGACCGACAGCCGCGAGGTCACCGCGACGAGCGAGCCCGGCACGGTGGCCGTGGATAATACGCCGCCGCAGGCGAGCGCTTCGGTCAATTACGAGATATTCTCGCCGGACGGCGACGGTCGCAAGGATTCGGTAACCCTTACGCAGGAGACGACCGAGGAAGACTTCTGGACCGGTACGATCCGCTCCGACGGCGAGGAGGTCTACACCGTCTCGTGGGAGGGCCAGGCCCCACCCCAATTCGTGTGGACCGGCGAGAATCTTGCGGGCGTCGAAGTCGACGACGGCGAGTACACGTATACGCTCGCAGCGACCGACCGGGCCGGCAATGCCGGTGAGATCGACCCCATCACGGTCATCGTCGACACGGGCGACCGCGAGCTGGATCTCAGCGTCGCGTCCGGCGGCGAACCACCGTCCAACCAGGCGGCCTTCTCCCCCGACGGCGACGGCATCAAGGATACCGTCACGCTGACGTTCGGCAATCCCTCGCTCGACCTGCTCGAGAGCGCGGTCATTACCGCGACGAACCAGGCGGGCAGGGAAATCGGGTCGATCGATGTAGGTGAGCAGATCGGCGACACGGTCGTCCTGACCGGGCATGTCGACGAGGCCCGGACGCGGCTCGCGCCGGAAGGAACCTACGACATCTCCGTCACCGCGACCTACGCCAACGGAGTCGTCGTCACCGACGGCCCGGCGAGGATCACGGTGGACACGACGCCGCCGAGCGGAACGGTCAGCGCGAGCACGAATATCTTCAGCCCGGAGGGCGACGGCCTCAAGGACACCGTCCGCATCGCGCACGACCTGAGCGACGACGCCGACTGGACCGGTCGGATCTACCGCGCCGGCAACGACGTCCTCGAGACGATCCGGCTCGGCAGCGACGTCCCGGGCGTGGTCGTCTGGGACGGTACCGATCTCAACGGCAACCCGGTCCCGAACGAGACGTACTCGTACAGCCTGATCGGCACCGACGCGGCGGGCAACCAGTACGAGACGAACGAGATCCGCGTCACCGTGGATCGCCGCCCCACGACGGTCGACCTCCAGGTGAGCCGCGAGTGGTTCTCGCCGAACGGCGACGGCGAAGGCGACGTGGTCGTTGTCCGCCCGCAGCTGTCGCTGCGGAGCGGAATCAATGAGTACGACTTCCGTATCGTCGACGAGGCCGGCAACACCGTCATGACCGGCAGCGGCGAAGGCCCACTCCCGCGGGAGATCCCGTGGGACGGGACCGGGCCCGACGGCGAGGTCCTTCCGGAAGGACGATACGTCGGCTCGCTCGACCTCGTGTACGACAAGGGTAACCAGCCCCAGGGGGTGACTCCCGTCGTCACGATCGATTTCACGGTCCCGCAGGTGGCGCTCCGGGCCTCATCTACGCGGATCACGCCCGACGACGACGGTGAGGACGACGCGATCACCTTCATCCCGATGGTAGACCCGGTCGACGAGATCGTGAGCTTCACCGGACAGGTCGAGTCGAGCGGCGGGCGGGTTGTTGCCGAGCTTACCGGTACCCGTCCTGCCGGTACCGCCGTCTGGGACGGTAGAACGTCGAGCGGTGCGATCGCCCCCGACGGGTCCTACTTCGGGACGCTCACCGTCGAGCACCGCAACGGCACCACGCGCGACGCGCGGACGCGTTCGATCGCGCTCGGTACGGTCGACTACACGGGACCGCCTCCGGTGACGGTGCGCCTGACCCCGCAGCCCTTCTCGCCCGACGGCGACGGGCGTGCGGATACCCTTTCGGTCGCCGTCGCAATCGGCGACAGCCGGCCCATCTCCGAATGGTCGGTGTCGGTCATCGATCCGGACGGCGAGGTGTTCTTCGAGTACGCCGGGCAGGGCGAGCCGGTCCGCTCCTTCGAGTGGGACGGCCGCAACGACGCCGGCGAGCGTGTGGAGATGGCGAGCGACTACACGGTCGAATGGGAGGTCACCGACGCGCAGGGCAGCACCGCGACCGGCGCGGAGACGCTCACGATCGACATTCTGACCGTCGAGCGGTTCGGTATGCGCAAGATCGACATGCCGGACATCATCTTCGAGGGCTATACGACGCGCTATCTGAACTGGAACAAGGAGCTCTCCGAGCGCAACGTCATGGTACTGAACGAGATCGCCGACGCGCTCGAGAAGTTCCCCGAGTACGACATCGAGCTGCACGGTCACGCAGTGAGCGTGCTCTACTACGACGAGGAGCTCTCCGATCTCGAGCACGAGCAGACGCTCATCCCGCTGAGCCGAGGTCGTTCCGAGACGATCGAAGAGGCGATGGCGTCGCGCGGCATCGACGAGGACCGCTTCACCCGCGAGTGGTGGGGTAAGCTGCGGCCGCTCGTGCCGTTCAGCAACCTCGAGGACCGCTTCGTGAACCGCCGGGTGGAGTTCTACCTGATTCGCTGATTGACGCAGCCCCGGACGCCACCTGGCGTCCGGGGCCCCGCGCCCGGCGCAACGGGCCTCGCGAGGCGTGCAGAAGCGCGCAGCGCTTGCTGCGATGCCGAGCGGGGGGAACGGGACTCGCGAGGCGTGCAGAAGCGCGCAGCGCTTGCTGCGATGCCGAGCGGGGGGAAC
>CAYWJH010000029.1:31231-32723 GCA_964458555.1 uncultured Spirochaetaceae bacterium
CTCGCGAGGCGTGCAGAAGCGCGCAGCGCTTGCTGCGATGCCGAGCGGGGGGAACGGGACCCGCTCGGCGGTTGACCTCTGCGCCGCGCCCTTTGTATGCTAACGTCTCAGCCGACGCAGAAGGAGTAAGCATGTCGAAGGCACACAGGGGTCGACCCCTGAAAGAAGAAACACCGCGCTCGGGCCGGGGGACGTGTCCCGTGACGGGCCGAACCGGCGTGAAGCTTCTCTACGAAGTCGAGATCGACGGCGAGAAGGTCATGGTGAGCAAGGCCGGCAAGGCGACGCTCGCGAACGCCAAGCACCGTCAGGAGAAAAGCGGACGCCAGGCGAAGGCCGCCGAGGCTGCGAAGGCCGCGGAAGCAGCGCGCAAGGCCGAAGAGGCTGAAGCCGCGCGAAAGGCGAAGGAAGAGGCCGAAGCGGCTGCAGCTGCGGAAGCCGAGAAGGCCGCTGAGGCGGAGAAAGTCGCTGAGGCCGAGAAGGCCGAGACGGAGAAGGCCGCCGAAGCCGAGAAGGCCGAGACACCCGAAGAGCCCAAGGGCGAGGAGACGGCCGAAGCGTCCGCTCCCGCCGAGACCGACGCGGAGAAGAAGCCGGAGGCCGAGCAGGCCGACAAGAGCGGCGACGAGGCGTAACTCACGCGCCGAAACGAGAGGGCCCGGGCCAACCGGGCTCTTTTTTTATGCCGTCCGGCTCGGCAGACGGGTCGGGGAGGGGAGGATCCGTGGAACTCGTAGCGCAGCTGACCCCGCTCGAATGGTCGCTCATCGGCGTGAGCGCGCTGCTCATCGGCATGACGAAGGCCGGTCTGATGGGAGCGGCCATGGCCGCGATTCCGATCATGGCGAACATCTTCGGCGCGCAGCTGTCGGTCGGCGTCATACTGCCCATGCTGATCTCCGCGGACGTGATCGCGGTCGTCTACTACCGGCGCCACGCCGACTGGGGGGTCGTGTTCCGGCTACTGCCGTGGGCGCTCGGTGGCATCATCATCGGCGTGGCGGTGGGCGAGGCGATTCCCGAGGAGACGTTCCGGTCGCTGCTCGCGATCGTCGTTCTCGTCGGCCTCGTGTTGCTCGCGTACAAGGAGATCGCGCACCGGGATGTTGTCGTTCCGGAGAAGTGGTGGCTGGCGGCGATCCTGGGCCTCGCCGCAGGCTTCGCGACCATGGTGGGAAACGCCGCCGGGCCGATCACGACGCTCTACCTCATGTCGATGGGGATGTCGAAGAACCGGTTTATCGGCACCGGCGCGTGGTTCTACTTCGTCGTGAACCTGGTGAAGGTGCCGTTCCACGTCGTCTTCTGGGGCACGATCACCGCCGAGACCCTCGCCGTCAACCTCTTCACGGTACCGGTGATCGTGCTCGGTGGGCTCCTCGGGCTCTGGCTCGTCCGGCACATCAAGGAGCGTCCGTACCGCGTCTTCATCCTCGCGATCACCGCGGTGATCAGCGTACGCCTTTTCTTCTGAGCGCTTGTCGCGGCCGGC
>CAYWJH010000030.1:0-32443 GCA_964458555.1 uncultured Spirochaetaceae bacterium
TACACTCTTTCCCTACACGACGCTCTTCCGATCTGAGGCTGCGGGGGCGGTGGCGGCTGCGGCGGTGGCTCGGCCGCCGCTTCCGGCGGCGGAGGCGGCGGAGGCGCCGGCTGCGCGGAGATGCCGCCGTCGCGGTAGGGAGACCGCAAACCCTCGGCGAAATGCTCGCCGCCGCGGCGCTGAGCCTCCTCGGGCAGCGTCACCAGCGACGGCGCGAGCTCCTGCGCCGGCTCGACCCCCAGATACTCCTCGGCCTCGTCCTCGTCGTCGTCGGCGACCTGGACCTCCCACTCCTCGGGCTCGAGCAGCTCTTCGCCGCCGAAGCTCAGAATGGGGATCGAGTCCTCGTCGAGGCTGACCTGCTCGTCGACCGCGAGCTCCTGGTCCTCCTCCTCGACGGCCTCCGGCTGACTCAGCTCGCCCAGTCTGTTCAGCGTGCGTTCCCAGCCCTGCCGGTACTCGTCGGCGAAGGCGTCGACCGCCTGCTCGTAGAGCTCGAGGCTCTCGTTGAGCGCCTCGATGTCCTCCGGCGTCGCGCGGCTGCCCTGGAGATTGACGAGCTCGTCGACCGCGCGGATCGCCTCCTCGCGCTCGCCGGCGTGCTGGTGGGCGCTCGCGATCGCGGCGAGCACGCGGCCATCGCCCGGATAGAGCTTGCGCAGCTCCTCGAGCATCTCGAGCGCCTCGTCCTGGCGACCGAGGTCGACGAGCAGCGACGCCTTCGCCATCAGGCCGTCAAGGTCGCCGGCCTTCGTTTCCAGGAATGTCTCGACTTCGCGCATCCCCTTCGCGGGTTCGCCACGCTGCTGGAAGACGCGAGCCCGGTCGAGGTGGTGGTCGACGTAGTCGGCGCTGATCGTCTTCAGCCGCCGGTAGCACTTGTCCGCCTTCCCGTCGCGCCCCGACCGGAGGTAGACGTCGCCGAGCAGCCGTGTGGCTTCCACGTGGCGCGCGTCGATGCTGAGGATGCGCAGCAGCACCCGCTCGGCGGCGTCGTAGCGGTCGGTGCGCGAGAGCGCGACCGCGAGCCGGTACTGGAGCTCGACGTTGTCGCTGTCGAGATCGGCGAGCTGCTGCAGCTCCTCGACCGCGTCGCCCACGTCGCGCTGATGATCGATGAGCTGCCCGAGGTTTCCCGCGGCGCGCGAGTACGACGGGTCGCTCTGCAGCGCCTCCCGGTAGAACTGCATCGCCTCGCGCGTGCGGCCCTGGAGCGCGTAGTTCGTCGCGATATTGTTGTTCGCCCGCGGATCCTTCCGGTCGATGTGGAGGATCTCGCGGAAGGTCCGCTCGGCCTTCTCGTAGCGCTCCTGCTTCTGGTAGACGATGCCTAGGTTGTTGAGCGCCTCGCCCCAGCCGGGCCGCGACTTGAGCGAGCGCTCGTACTCGGCCTCCGCCTCCTCGAGCCGATTCTCCTCCTCGTAGGCGAGGCCCAGGTTGTAGCGCAGCGTCGGGTGATTCGGATCGATCGCGAGCCCGAGGCTGAACGTCTCGATCGCCTTGCTGAGCTCGCCGCGCCCCTGGTAGAGCGTGCCGAGGTTGTTGTACGCGAGGACGTAGCGGTCGTCGGCCTCGATCGCCTGGAGGTAGGCGGAGATCGCCTCGTCGATCTGACCGAGGTCCTTGAGGATGTTGCCCTTGTTGTAGAGGATGTCCGCGCGCTCGCCGAAGAGCTCTTCTGCCTTCTGCACCGCGCGCAGCGCCTGCCCGAGCCGTCCTTCCCCGCGAAGGCTCACGGCGATATTGTTGAACGCCTCCGCGTTCACGGGGTCGAGCTCGAGTGCGCGCCGGAAGACGCGGATCGCCTCGCGGTTGCGACCCGTCCGACCCAGGATGATGCCCTTCAGGATATGGCCGGCGATCGACTCGGGATACTCCTCGAGCATCTCGTCGACGAGGCCGTCGGCCGTCTCGTAGTCGCGGAGCCGGAACGCGTTGCGCGCGCGGACGAGCAGCTGTTGAACACGCTCACTGATCATCGATAGACCTTCGCGGGTCGGGCTGCCACCTCCGTGGAGAGCTCGTTGAGCCTCGTGTCGCGCGCGCCCTCCGACGCGCTCGAATACGCCCGGACCGCGAAGAAGTAGAGCGTTCCGTTCTCGAGCCCGCTGAGCGTAATCGACGTGGCGCTGCCCGCGTCGACCGGGGAGGCGCCCTGCTCGCTCCCGGTGCCGAAGTAGCGACCCGATCGGTCCCCATAGTACACCAGATACCCGCCTATATCCGGATCCTGCACCGGCGCCCACTCGAGCGACACCGCGCCGTCGAGCGGGGTCGCGCGCAGCGAGGTCGGCGGCAACGGAGGCGGGTCGGGCTCGTAGGTGATGTCGATGCGCGACAGCCGCGGCGGCACGTCTGAGCGCGTATCCGGCAGCAGCTCCGCGCGAACGCGGAGGAAACGCCCCTGCGCCTCGCGGATCGGTTCGCCGGGCCGGACCGGGGTCCACTCGGCGTCGGTGGTCCGGTCTTCGCGCAGCTTCGTCAGGCGGTACGAGAAGAAGACGTCGCTGTGATCCGGCGCGTCGAAGACGGCGTCGATGCCGGTAAGCCGCGCCCCCGGCGAGCCCAGGTCGATCGGCTCGGACACGAGCTCACCGCCGCGCGGCGGCAGCACCGGGCGTTCGGTGTCGTCGACGAACCGGCGTTCGAGACGCAGCTCGTCGAGCATGCCGATCGGCCCGTCGGCGACCACGAGTCCCTCGCCCGCGTGCGCGGCGATCCGCGGGAAGAACACGCTGCCGTCCTGCCGCCCGGTGCGCGAGACGTAGGTGACGTCGACGGGGCTCCCGTCGACGAGGTACTCGAGCAGCCCGGTCTCCGCGTCGAAGCGGACGAGGTGGTGCGCCCACCGTCGCGGGATGAGCCGGTCGCTCCCGCGCAGGCGGACCGTCACCCCCGTGCCGTCGGGGCGGAGGAAGAAATTCTCGAAGCGCGCGGCGATCGCTCCGCGGTCGACCTCGACCGCGAGCTGCTGCGTTCGGAACCCGCGATCGGCGCCCTCGCGCGCGCGCCACGCGAAGATCGTGTCGCCGTCGGAGAGCGCCACCGGGTAGAACCAGAACTCGACCGTGAAGCTCGCCCACTCCGCGCCGGGCGTGAACGGCGAGCGCGGCCCGGGGACGAGCTCGAGCCGGTCCTCCGGGCCGTCGATGAGGAGCGCGCCGGTGCCGGTGCGCTGGGCGGTGCGGGTGAGCTCGGGGGGCCGATCGGTTACCGGCTGCACGGTGTGCAAGCCGGCCGCGTCGACCGGTGGGTTCTCGTCGAAGCGGAGCAGCATCCCGGTCGTCGGCGCGACCTCGTGGCGGAACGGTTCGACGCTGAAGTCCAGATAGCCGCCTCTGCCGGGCTCGAAGACGAGTCGTTCGTACCGCGCGACGCGCTGCCACTGACCGGCGCCGCCGAGGGTGATCGTACGCTCGGCGGCGCCGGTGGCCGAGACCGCACACAGGAACAGCCCGGCGGCGAGGATCGCACGCGCGCGTGAGGAGGAGCGACTGGGAGCGTGGGCGTTTCTTTTTCGCATCGCGCTTTGTATTCTAATATCGGCAGGTATGGAGAAAGCATCAGTTTCGGTGCGGACCAGCCCGAAGGAATCGGTCTCCCACTTTCCCGGTGAGCCCGGTGTGTACGTCATGCGCGACAGCGACGACGCCATCCTCTACGTCGGCAAGGCGAAGAACCTCCGCAACCGCGTCCGCTCGTACTTCAACCGCGACAAAGACGTGAAGACCGCGGTGCTGATGAAGAAGGTCGATTCGATCGACTACATCGTCTGTCGAAGCGAGTACGAGGCGCTCCTGCTCGAGAACAATCTCATCAAGGAGAACCGCCCCCGCTACAACATCAACCTGAAAGACGGGAAGACCTACCCCGTCATCCGAATCACGAACGAGAAGTGGCCGCGCGTCTTCCGCACGCGAAACGTCGTCCAGGACGGTAGCGCCTACTTCGGCCCGTACGCGAACGTCCACCAGATCGACCGGTACCTCGAGGTGATCGAGAAGCTCTTCCCGCTGCGTAAGTGCCGCGGCCCCATCCGAAAGCGCGAACATCCCTGCCTCTACTACCACATCGGCCGCTGCGCCGCCGTCTGCGCCGGCAAGACGAGCCACGACGAGTACACGAAGCGCATCGATGCGATCAGGAAGCTCCTCTCCGGAGAAGCCGATGCGCTCATCGCGGATCTCGAGCGCGAGATGGAAGAGGCGGTCGCGGACCTCAAGTTCGAGAAGGCGGCGGATATCCGGGACACGATCGCCGCGATTCGCGGGACGCAGGAGGAGCAGCAGGTCGTCGACTTCGACCCGGACGTCCGCGACTACCTGGGCCTCTACGAGAGGGACGGGCTCGTCTCCATGACGGTTTTCCATATGCGCGGCGGCAAGATGCTCGGAACCGAGCTCTTCCATTCCGATGTCTACGGCGAGGCGTCCGACTACGTCCCGCAGTTCCTCGTCCAGTACTACACGGCGGCGAAGAACGTCCCGGAGAAGCTCATCGTCGGCGCGCAGCGCAAGCTGGTGCGCGCGATCGCGCCGGACCTGCGCCACTTCTTCAGGGAAGAGCTCGGCAAGCGCGTCGTGATCCGTGCGCCGGAGAGCTCGCGCGACACGAGCGTCGTCAACCTCGCCGCGGAAAACGCGCGGCGCGACTTCGAGAAGCGGGTGCGCGAGCACGGCAATCTCCCGGGGCTCGAGGAGCTGCAGAAGGTGCTGCGCCTGCCACGGCTGCCGCTTCGGATCGAGGGCTTCGACATCGCGCACGTCGACGGCCGGCACCCGGTCGCCTCGCTCGTCAGCTTTCAGAACGGCAGACCCGACAAGAGCAGCTATCGTCGCTTTCACATGAAGACCCTCGACGGGAGCATAGACGACTTCGCCGCGATGCGCGAAGTCGTCGCGCGGCGCTACACCCGTGTCGCCAACGACGAGGTGAGCGCGCCCGATCTCATCGTGATCGACGGCGGCAAGGGCCAGGTGAGCTCCGCCGTCGCCGTCCTGCAGGCGCTCGAGCTGGAAATCCCGGTCGTCGGCATCGCAAAGCGCGAAGAGGAGCTCTTCCTGCCCGGCGAGTCCGAAGGGATTCGGCTCCCCGAAGGCTCGGAGCCGCTTCGCATCATGCAGGCCGTTCGCGACGAGGCGCACCGCTTCGCGACCACCTTCCGCGCGGGCCTGCAGAGCGCCGACTTCAGCCTCCAGACGCTCGAATCGGTCCCCGGCATCGGCCCGACCCGAAGCAAACGGCTCATCGCCAGGTTCAAGAGCCTCGACGCGATCGCGGCGGCGACCCCTGAGTCGATCGCAGCGGAGGCGAAGGTCCCGTACGAGACCGCGGAGGCCGTCCGGGACGCCGTTGCCTCCGCGGCGGAACCGGCGGCTGGCGAAGCGGGGGAGCACGAGCCGGAATAGCGGCGACGACCGGGGCGTCGCGGGCACCGCGCGGGCTGCGATGCCCGGACCCGCCTCACCGCCCGACCCGGCTGAGCAAGCTCCCGACCGCATCCTTCAGCCGCTGCGCCCCCGGCTCTTCGTACGGCAGGTGCCCGCACCCCTCCAGGTCGACCCACTGCTTCTCGCCGGCGATCCGGTCGAAGAACGCGCGCGAGAGCTCCGGTGGCGTCCACGAGTCGAGCTCGGGGTGCGCGACGAGCACCGGGCACGACGCGAAGGCTTCCGGTTCGCACCGCACGTCGAAGAGCCGGAGGCTCCGCAGGAAGCCGAGCGTGACCGACGCGCCGCCGGCAAGCGGGTCGCGCGCGAAGACCGCGCTGAAGTCGGGGTCGTTCGTGATGAGGTGCATGGGCGCGACCCAGCGGATGGGGAACCGTATCGCCCGAAGTCCGGGCGGGAGCAGCGGCACCAGCGGGTAGCTCGCGACGCCGAGGAGGCCGTTGCGCGCGAGCGCGATGAAGCCCGGGAGCGTGCGCGTGTCGATGAGCGTCGTCGCGATCACACCGGAGACCGCGGGGGCCCGTGCGGCGGTGCCGTACGCGAGCAACCCGCCCAGGCTGAGTCCGAAGAGCACGACCGGAAGCCCGGTTCGCTCGGCCTCCGCGCGCGCGAGGTCGCCGGCGAGCTCCGCCCAGCGGTCGTAGGTCGTGTCGCGGGCCTTTCGCGGCCGGGTGAGGCCGTAGCCGGGGAGATCGGGCGCGACAACCGCCGCTTCCAGCTCGCGGAGCATGGGGCCGAGCGTCATCACAACGCGTCCATTCCCGCCGCCGCCGTGGAGCACAATGACCACGGCACGCGGGCTCGAGTGATCGAGGCGGTCGAGGTGAACATCGACCCCGTTCCAGCTCCACCACTCCTCGCGCGGTACGCGATCGCCGGTGAGACGCCACTCCTCGGGGAGGAACCTGTTGTACCACCGCCACTCGATCCGGTCGCGGTAGACCTGTCGTTCGTGCCGCCTCGGCGGCTTCATCCATGAGCGCTTCATAACGATAGGAATACCACTACGGGTGACCAATGTCCCGGACACGTGTAGGATAGGCGACAGATGTCCGAATCACCGAGGCGGACCGCCCCGGCCGCCGCTGACGGCTGTACGCGTCTGCCGAACCGCCGGCGCCGCCGTCGCGAGCGCCCGCGTGTGGATCGCCTCCGACCCGCGGGCGAGTGCGTGAGGCTTCTGCGATTGCGGTCAGCTTCGCCACCGGCCTCTTTCCGCTCAGAATGACGACCGTCTCGCCGTTCTGGACGTCGCGAATCAACCGGGAGAGGTGCGTCTTCGCCTCGTGAGTCGTTGCGGTCTTCACGCGATCAGAGTGCGACTAAGTCAGAGCTTAGTCAAGATTGCCCTGGTCCTCCCGGCTGACGCCACCGGGGCGAGCACTCGACGCGCTCAATCCAGCTCGTCCGCGAGCGCCTGGAGGCGTCGCACCAGGACGGCGTGGGCGGCCGTGAAGCCATCAACCGACGGTGCAACGTGCTCCTCGAGCAGCAGTTTTCGCGCGTCGAGCCCGCTCTCGTAGACGTGCCTGAATGCGTGCCGGAACCGACGCAGCTCGTCGATGTGACCGGCGGTCGCGGGGTCCCAGACGGCGGGGCGGATTTCGGGAATTTCGAGCCGCATTCGCCGTACCAAGTCCTGATGCCACATCTCGCCGTCCACGTGATTCTCGAAGGTCTTCGCGATCCGGATAGCGTAACCCTCGATGAGCGAGTAGATGTTGTGGATCGTATAGCCCAGCGCCGCGTAGTCCAGCTCGTCGGTCGCGCCGGCTTCGATTCGCGCAAGCGCCTCCGCGTTCTTCCCGACGAGCGCATCCAGAAGCTCGACATCGGCATCGAGCTCTGCGATCAACGTCAACAGATCCTCACGCTCCGGCACAGTACTTCTCCACTCCGTCGCGCGAGATTGCCTCTCGTACGTACGGCGACGCCGTTTCGAGGTCGACCAGGTCGACCTTGAAAGGCGAAGCGAGCGCCGGACCGAGGAGCTCGAGGTAGCGCCGGCTCGACACGGCGAGGTCGATATCGAAGGACAGCCTCGTGACCCTGCTCCGCGCGAGCGAGCCGAAGAGCACGATCCGATCGAGCTCGGGGTCGATCCTCCGAAACTCGGCCACGAGCCGGTCGATCTCACGGTTGGCCTCGTCCACGCGCGCCGCGAGCAAAACCGCTCGCTTCGCTCGCCGCCGGCGGTTTCGCTCGTTCATGCCTGTCGCGAGCTCATGGATCATGTCACGGTCGGCCTGCGGGAGCTCCACGGCCTACAGGATAGTGGATCGGCGCCGGGCAGTCCATCGCGCGCCGAGCCTACTTCAGCATAACCTGAATGATGTGCTCACCGGTGCGGATCCGATCGAGATGCGCGGCGTCGGGCGCCTTGTCGAGCTTCAGCGCGCAGCTCGCGGTGTGCGCGCCCTCGAAGATGGTGTTCTCCATCTCCTCGATATTGATGCCGGCGTCCTTGAGCTCGTCGAGCACGCTCGCGAGCACGCCCACGCGGTTGTAGTGGCGGACGACGAGGCTCACGTCTTCTTCGGCCTTCGCGCGGATGTTCACCGCGTTCACCGGCTTGCCGGTGTCGATGTACGACTCGATGACGCGCACGGTCTCCGCGGCGATCGCCTCGGCCGCCTGGTCGGTCGACGCGCCGATGTGCGGGGTCGCCGCGGCGAGTCTCGCGACGAAGTCGCGTCCGGTGAGCTCGGCGTCGCCGCCGGACGGCTCGTCGGCGTACACGTCGAGCGCGGCCTTGAGCCCCTTGCTCTCGATCGCCGCCTCGAGCGCGCCCTGGTCGACGATTTCGCCGCGCGAGGTGTTCACGAAGATCGAGCCGGAGCGCATCGCGGCGAAGAAGCTCTCGTCGATAAAGCCGGTCGTCTCCTTCGTCGCCGCGAGGTGGACGCTCACCACGTCAGAGCGCGCAGCGAGCTCGGCGGGTGTCTCGCACCGCTCCACCTCGGCGGCCTCCGCGGCCTCGGGCGCCAGGCTCCTCGACCAGGCGCAGACGTGCATCCCCAGCGCCCTCGCCCGCTCGGCGACCGCCCGCCCGATCGCGCCGAACCCGACGACGCCCAGCGTGCGCCCGAGCAGCCCGCTCGCCTTCCCGTACTCCTTCTTGCGCCACGATCCGGACACCAGGTCGGCGGTCGCCGCGGGGATACGCCGGTCGGCGGCGATCATCAGGCCGATCGCGAGCTCGGCGACCGCGGCGGTGTTCTTCCCCGGGCAGTTCGCCACCGAGACGCCGTACTCGCTCGCCGCGTCGATGTCGATCGTGTTCACGCCGGCCCCGGCGCGCACGACGAGCGAGAGCTCCGTGCCCGTCTCGATCGTCGCGCGCGTTACCTTCGTCGAGCGCACGACGAGCACCTCCGCCTTGCCTATCTCCGCCGGAAGAACGTCCGCCGAAAGGTCGGGCGCGAATCGGACCGACGCGCCGAGCGCTTCGAGCGCGTCGACGGCCGCCTGAGACAACTTGTCTGCAATCAATACCTCGAGTTTCATGGTCTCTCCGTCAGGCGCGCGCGGATCGACTCGACGCGGCGCCTGTTCGCGCCCATGTCTCCGTAGCCGACGCGAGACGCGCTCCGCACGTGGACGACGCCCGCCTCCCGGTCGATTCGGAACTCGACGTCGTCGACGAACCGGAAGACGAGCGAGGTGAAGGTCGCGTGCAGGTAGTCGCCCTCCTCGACGACGATCTTCGTCCGCGGAAACGAGCCGACGACCTCGCGCAGCACCTGCATCGCGTCGCCGGAGGGCACGGGGAGCGGGTCGATCGCGTGGAGCTCGTCGGTCGCGTAGCTCGACACGCAGTTGGGTGATTCGGGACAGGGTGAGAATCGCTGGTCCATGTCGTTTCCTTTCGTCTGTGCGCCGGCACAGCCGGCGAGCGTGAGGGCTGCGATCGCGAGAAGCGCCACCTCAGCCGACCAGGCGCGCATCGGTATCCTCCTCGAGCCGGAACGTCGTGCGGGGGAACATAAGCTGATAGACGAGCATGTCCATCAGCGTACGCTCGAGCCCGGATCCGAGCTCGCGAAACGCCGTGTCGTACTCGATGAGCACGTAAAGCTGCCGCTGCACCTCCGCGAGATCGAACCGTTCGGCCGCCGTCCGGTAATCGGCCTGGATCCGCTTGCCCCGGATGCCGAGCTTCGTGAACGCCTCGTCGTGACGCACGCCGTTGTCGAGGAGCGAGCGCAGGCTGACGAGCTTGCGGACCTGGAAGACGAGCCCGCCGACGAGCTGCACGGGGCCGCCTTCGCCGGACGAATCGAGCTTCTCGACGGTCTCGAGCGCGGCGGGAAAGTCGTCGTCGACGATGCGCTTGTAGAGCGAGAAGACGTTCTCCTCGCGGCTGTGGTAGATGAAGGTCTCCACCTGGTCGACGTCCACGGTGGGGCGTCCGTGCGAGCTCTCCTGCGATGCCTGGGCGTCGACGTAGACGCAGAGCTTGTCGGCCTCGGTGCGGAGCTCGAGCGTGTTGTTCTCCACGAGGTCGAGGAAGAGCTCGAGCGCGTCGGGCGTAATCGCGACGTTGCGTTTGCGGAAGTGCGAGACGACCCAGTTCCGCTTCTGGTTGTCGAAGAGCTCCCAGAAGACCTTGCGCGACTGCGGCGGCACCGCCTTCTCGAGCTTGGCGTCGAGGCGGACGGCGTCCGAGACGAGAACGAGCGTCGCGTCGTCCGGGGGCGATTCGCCGTAGGAGGCGATCGTCTCGACATCGGCCTTCCTCCGGATCTGTTCTGCCCCCGACACGATGACGAGTCGATGCTTCGCGAACAGCGAGCCGTTCTCGAGGAGATCCACGGCGTCGGAGACGGTCCCGTCGGGGAGGTAGATACGGTGCTCCGCTGCCTCGCCGCCGCTCTCCTTGCGGATACGCGAGCGCAGCGAGTCGAGCTCCTCGGCGCGAAGCCCGTCTTCGGGGCCCAGGTAGAGGAGGATGGACGGGAGCTTACTCATACGTGCGGATGAGGTGCGCGAGTCTGCCGAGCACGCGGACGTTCTGGGTGAATATGGGAGGATAGTCGGGATTCTCGGCCTGGAGGCGAACGCGGTTCTTCTCCTTGAAGAAGCGCTTCAGCGTCACCGCTTCTTCGACCATCGCAACGACGATATCGCCGTTGTCCGCGACCTGTTGCTGGCGGAAGATCGCCAGGTCGCCGTCCATGATCCCGACGTCGCGCATGCTGTCGCCCCGGACGTGAAGCGCGAAATGGTCGCCGCGGCCGAGATGCTCGGCGGGGAGCCGGACCTTGCCCTCGAGATTCTCCTCGGCGAGGAGCGGGACACCGGCGGCGACGTTCCCGAGGACGGGAATCTCGAGCATTTCGTGCTCGCCCGGCTCCTCGCGACCGAGTACCTCGATCGTCCGCGAACGGTTGTTGTCGATCTTGAGGAATCCCTTCTTCTCGAGCGCCTTCACGTGGTCGTAGGCGGCCTTTACCGAGATGGAGAAGTGTTCGGAGATTTCGCGGATCGTCGGCGGGAAATGATGGTCGTCGATGAAGGACTTGATGTAATCCAGAACCTCGCTCTGTCGTCTGGTAATCTCCCTCATCGCCCCACCTGAACACCGTACTTCTTTATCTTGGCGTGGAGGTTACTCGGGTAGATGCCGAGCTCGGTCGCGGCGCGTGAGATATTGAAGTCGTTCTCACGCAGACTGTGCTCGATGTAGCGCTTCTCGAACGTGTCGCGCGCCTCGTTGAGCCCCATGCCGCCGAACTCCGCCAGCACCGGGTCGGCTTGACCCTCGCTTCGCTCCCCCAGAAAGTAGTCCACGATCTCCCGGGTGAGCACCTCTTCGTCCGACATTATACTAACCCGCTCCGCGAAATTCTTCAACTCCCGCACGTTGCCCGGCCATTCATACGAGGCCAGCACCTCTACCGCCTCCTCGTCGAGACGCCGCTCCGGCGAGCCCTCGGGGCGGTACTTCTCGAGGAAGTAGCTCGCGATCTGCGGGATGTCTTCGCGCCGCTCGCGCAGCGGCGGCACCTCGATCCAGACGACGTTGAGACGGAAGTAGAGGTCTTCCCGGAAGCGCCCGGCGTCCACTTCAGCGCGGATGTCCTTGTTCGTCGCGGCGATCAGGCGGACGTCCACCTCGATCGACGCCTCCCCCCCGACGCGCTCGAATCGCATCTCCTGAATGACGCGCAGAACCTTCGCCTGCGCGGTGAGCGACATGTCGGCGATCTCGTCGAGGAAGAGCGTGCCGCGGTGGGCGGTCTCGAACTTCCCTTTGCGTCGGCTGACTGCGCTCGTGAACGCGCCCTTCTCGTGGCCGAAGAGCTCGCTCTCGAGGAGCGTGTCCGGGATCGCCGCGCAGTTGACCTCGACGAAGGGACCGGAAGCGCGCTCGCTGCGCTGGTGGATCTCCCGCGCGACGAGCTCCTTGCCCGTACCGTTCTCGCCGTAGATCATGATCCGCGAGCCGCTCGGAGCGCTCTGCCGGATGAGCTCCCGGACCTGTTTCATGGCCGGGCTCTCGCCGATCATCTCGTCCCGATTGACGAGCCGGTTCTTGAGCCGTCGGTTCTCGCGTTTCAGCTCCTCGACGCGGAGGGCGTTCTTGATGATCGTCGTGACGCGGTCGAGGCTGAGCGGTTTCTCGAGGAAGTCGAACGCGCCGAGCTTCACGGCCTTCACCGCGAGGTCGATATTCGCGTGCCCCGAGATGAGCACGACCTCCACCTCGGAGTAGTCGGCCTTGATCTGCTTGAGGACATCGATCCCGCCCATGTTCGGCAGCCACACATCGAGCACCACGAGGTCGACCCGCTCGGTTTCGAGGATCTGGAGCCCCTCCATCCCGTCTTCGGCGGTGAACACGCGGTATCCCTCGTCGGCGATGATCTCGCGCAGCACGTCGCGGATACCGGCTTCGTCGTCAATGATCAGGATCGTCGACATCAGCACTCCTCGTGTCGGTCGCAGCGGGCCCCAGCGGGAGGTCGACGTAGAACGTCGTGCCCACCCCCGGCTGGGTCTCGAACCATATCTGTCCATGATGATCGAACACGATCCGCTGTACAATGGCGAGCCCGAGCCCGGTACCCTTGCGCTTCGTGGTCACGTACGGGTCGAAAACCCGGGTCTGCTGATCGTCCGGGATGCCGGGCCCGTCGTCCTCGATCTGCAGCCGGCAGTGGTCTTCGTTGGCTTTCCGGATGAGATCGACGCTGACGCGCACCGTCCCGTCCGCACCGGCGGCCTCGAGCGCGTTCTTGAGCAGGTTGGACACGAGCTGGCGAAGCTGTCCGGGATCCGCCTGGAGCTCGAGCCGGCCGGGGACACCCGTTGTGTCCACCGGCGCCGATTCGCCGAAGGTGTAGGTGGCCACGACCTCCCGGATGATCGTCGCGAGATCGACGCGCTCCATCTCGGGCGCCGGCAGGCGGGAGAACTCGCGGAACTCCGACAGCAACGAGCTCAGGTTGTCGACCTCGCTCACGATCGACTGGACGCTGGTGACGAGGACCGACTCGAAGTCTTCGCTGCCGCTGCGGTACTTGCGCAGGCTTCGCTCGGCGGCGAGGCGGATAGGCGTGAGCGGATTCTTCACCTCGTGCGCGAGCCGCTGCGCGATTTCCTGCCACGCGGCGATCTTCTCGGTCTGGATGATCTTCTCGCGCGTCCTCGCGAGCTCGCCGACCATGCGGTTGAACGAGCTCACCAGCATCGACAGCTCATCTCCGCGACGCACAAGGATGCGCGTGGAGAAGTCGCCTTCGGCGACGCGCCTCGTCGCCTCCTCGAGGCTGACGATGGGACGCATGATCTCCTCGCTCAGCAGAAAACTGACGAGGAGCCCGAGCAGGATGAGCGGCACCGAGAAGAAGGCGTAGAAGAGACCGATCGCGGTAACGAAGTTGCTCTGGAAGCGGTCGAGCTGGATGAAGAACTCGAGCGCCTCTGTCAGTCTGCCCGCTGCGCGATCGAACCCTTCCGGCAGGCTCGCCCCGATGACGACGGTGTACGCGAGCGGTACGCCGCGCTCGCCGGGCGAGGGCTCGGGGACCGGCGATTCGCCGGTCGCCAGCGTCGCGTAGCTCATGCGCAGGCGAAGAAAGCTCGTCCCCCCAATGCTCTCCCGCGCCACCTGGCCCTCCCGGGCCGCCGCGGCCTGGAGCGGCGTCAGGTGCATGTCGGTCCGCCCGCCGGCGTAGAGCTCTTCGAACTGCGGCGAGAAGACCTGGAACGAGTCGAGCATGGGGTTCAACCCGCGCACGCGATCCCACACCCGCGCCGGCTGCCGCTCGACGCCGTCGAGCACGCTCGGGGCGTACGGGCTGTTCGCGAAGGCGGTGAGGTCGCGCTCGAGCTCGCTGAAGAACGCGAGCGCAATATCCTGACCGCCCCGGATGGCGTCACCGGTGTCTTCGCTGAACCAGGCCCGGATCGCCGTCCGGATGAAGCTGACAGACAGGATCCCCTGCGGTACGCTCGCGAGAAGCACGATGACGAGGAAGAATACGAGCAGGCGCGACTTGAGATGAGCCCCCGGCCGGCCGAGCGCCCGGTCACGAAGGAGGCGCACGAGGTTGAAGACGAGCAGCGCGAGGAGGAGCACCGGAAACAGCGCGGCGAGGGCGAGGACGAAGACCGTCGTCGTGCTGCCGGTGAACGCGAGGTCGTTGAGCACCTGGCCGGCGAACACGAGAACGAGAACGATGAGAACGAGATAGAGCACGATGAGGCTGAGCAGACCGGTAAGCGACGCCCCGGGTTCGCGTCTCGTCGTCACGGGCCGCCCCCTACGGTGGCGATTCGCCACGGACTCTGGCGGCGGGCGTCTGACATGAGCACGGAAAGGACACTGAGCCCCGGCACGAAGACGATCGGATCGTAGACGACGCGGGCCTCGACGACAAGGTGCCGCTGGTCGCGAACCCGGTCGAGCTCGAGGGCGGTCCACGGTACGCGGTAGCCCGGCAGGGTAAAGAAGAAATCGAGCAGGCGGTCGGAGTCGTCGAAGGTGTAGAAGCCGCCGTCCTGCGTGGTGACCGTATACCGCCGGCGGAAGGGGTCGTAGCGCGTCTCGTAGATCACCCGAAATTCGCGGAGGATGCGCGAACCGAGCACGGCGAACAGCCCGTCGCGCGCCTCGAGGAGCCGGATGATGTACTCGACGCGCGCGGTCAGCCCGTCGTTGATGTTGGCGAGGAGGACGGAGGCGTCGGCGCCCGAGACATCGATGGAGACTGCGAGGTAGTCCGCCGTCGTCCCGACCGCCACACTGTGATCGACCTGAGCGATCGCGGGGACCGATACGAAGAGCGCGATCACCACGAGGAGAAGACGTCTACGCGGACTCTTCCTGGAAGCGGTTCTCGAAGAGAGTTGCAAGCGCATCGGCGGCCTCCTGCTCGTCCGAGCCTTCGACCCGCAACGTGAGGACCGTGTCGTAGCCTGCGCCGAGCGTGATGATCCCCATGATCGACTTGGCGTTGATCTCGTCGTTGTCCTTACCCAGCATGATTTTCGAGTCATACCGGCTGGCCGTCTGAACTATCATCGCGGCGGGTCGGGCGTGGATACCGGCCCGATTGGATACCTTCACTTCACGCTCAATCATACTTCGTCCTGTTCGCTATCGTGGTGTGCATTGGTGAAGAAGATATCCCGATTCTGGAAGTATGCGTTGCGCGCGTGCTCACTTTCCAGCCATTTTAGCACGCTCTGGTTGAACTCCTTGGCAGAGAAGTAGCCCATCTTCTTCAGGCGCTCGTTCATAGCGGCGGTCTCGATGATGATGGGCACGTTCCGCCCCGGTTTCACGGGGATCTGCAGATACGGTACGTGAACGCCCAGGATATCCCGCGTGCGCTCCTCGGCACCGATCCGGTCGTACTGCTTGTTCGAGTCCCACAGCTCGAGCTCGACGATCATCTGAATCTGCTTGCTGTCGCGGATCGCGCCCACGCCGAAGAGGTGCGTGATATTGATGATGCCGAGCCCGCGGATCTCCATGTGGTGGCCGAGCGCCTGGTTGGCGCCGGCGCCGAGGAGGATGTTCCCCGCAACGCAGCGTATGTCCACCGCGTCGTCGGCGACGAGACGGTGTCCGCGCTCGATGAGCTCGAGCGCCGCCTCGCTCTTCCCAACCCCGCTGTCACCGAGAATCAGCGCGCCGATGCCGAAGACCTCCACGAGCACGCCGTGGATCGTCTCGTGCGGAGCGAAGACGTTCGACAGCGCACGGATGAGCCGCGAGGAGAACTCGCTCGTCGGTAGATCGGTCTGGAGCGTAGGGCATCCGCTGCCCTCGCCGATACGCCGGAAGTCATCGGTGGGCTCGAGACCGTGCGTGAACACCACGCAGGGGATCTCGCGCTCGAAGAGCTGTTCGACCGTATTGGTGGTGCCTTCCTCCTGGAGCTTATTCAGGTAGGCGGTCTCGCCGCGGCCGAAGATCTGGATGCGGTCGAAGCCGAACTTGTCGTAGAAACCGCTGAGCGCGAGGCCGGGACGGTTCAAGTCGGGCAGATGGATCTCGCGCGTCAGGCCGGGACGCCCGCCGATACAGCGCAACTCGAGCGCGTTGTGCTCCTTGAGATCCATGCTGAGCAGATCGAGAACCGTAAATGCCTTCATGCGAATCCCGCGATCACGGAGCCTTGTGGTCGGTGATCTTCTCGTGTTCCTTGCGAATCTTGTGATCGAGCTTGTCCACAAGGGTATTGATCCCCTCGTGGAGGTCGTAGCTGTGGACCTTGATCACCGACTGGTGACCCCACTTGAGGTGGAGCTTCGCCTCGACCTCGTAGTCGGGATTGTCCTTCGTCAGGGTGAAGTCGAGCGCGACGATGTAGTCGCTGGCGAAGTCGAGCTTCTCGAGCTTCTCCGTGATGAAGTCCTTCGTCTCGTCCTTGACGTTGAGATGAACACCCTTGATGTCGAGCTCCATGCCGCCTCCTATCGCTTGTACGAAGATGAAATATCGAGCTCTTTGCGGTACTTGGCAACCGTCCGCCGCGCAAGCTTGATCCCCCGCTGCTCGAGCAGATCGGCGATGCCCTGGTCGGAAAGGTGGCGATCGCCGCTTTCTTCCTCCAGGATCTCCCTGATGACCTCCTTCACCCCCTCTTTGGAGAACCGCGAGCCGCTCGAGCCGGCTCCGGAGATGGAGTTCGTGAAGAAATACTTCAGCTCGAAGATGCCCCACTCGGTCTGGACGTATTTTCCGTTCGTGATCCGGGAGATGGTCGCTTCGTGGACGCCCACCTCACCGGCGATGTCCTTGAGCGTGAGCGGGACGAGCGCCTTCGGGCCGTTGAGGAAGAAATCCCGCTGGAACTCGACGATCGCGCGGGAGGTCTTCAGCAGCGTCTCGTTGCGCTGGCGGATCGAATGGATGAACCATCGGGCGTCCTTCACCTTCGACTTCACGAAGCGCTTCACGTCCTTCGCCGCCTCGGCGTTCGCCATGTCGGAGAAGGAGTCGCTGACGCCGAGCACCGGAATCTCCTCGTCGTTCATGATGAGAACGAACTGACCCTCGCGCATGACGACCATCACGTCGGGTACGACGTAGGTCGGCTTCTCGGATGAAAAGAGGCGGCCCGGGAACGGCGTGAGACCCTTGATGTACTCGAGCGCCTCCTCGACGTCCTCGACTTCGATCTTCAGTTTCTTCGCGATCTCGTCGTACTTACCTCGCTCGAGCAGCTCGAGGTGGTGCTCGAGGATCGCGTCCACCGACCCCGGCCGCGTCTCGTCGAGCCGTGCCTGGACGAGGAGCGACTCACGGTAATCGGCGACGCAGGTGCCCACCGGCTCGAAGGTTCGGATCATGCCGATGAGCTTCTCGACGCGATCGCGCTCCGCGTCCTCGAAGAGCGACTCGACCGGCTCCTCGTGGAAGCCGTTGTCGTCCAGATTAAGGATGAGGATCTCGCCGACGCGAAACTCGTCTTCGGTGATCGGCTGAAGCCGCAACTGCCACAGCAGGTGATCGTGGAGCGACTCGGGTTTGGAGAGCGCGCCCTCCATGAACCGGTGCTTATTCTCGGTCGCTTCGTCGTCGTAGCCGCTCTGCGTGTAGCCGGGGTCCGAGCTGTCCTCGAAGTAGTCGTACTCTTCGGTCTGCCCGTTCGATTCGGTCTCGTCGATCGACACCGTGGAGTTGTCCTCGACGACCTCGAGCGCCGGGTTTGCCTGCAGCTCTTCCTCGATGCGAAACTTCAGCTCCTGAACCGGAAGGGCCATCAGCTGAATGCTCTGGAACAGCTGGGGGTTCATCTTGAGCTGCTGTCCCTGAACCAGAGCTGGACGCTGGTACTGCAATCAAACCTCCGCCTTCAATTATTGGACCGCTCCGGAGGCTTTGTCAATGTTCGGGGGTGACTCGGCCGTAGCCGCCTCGCGCGGCGTCTAGTCGATTCGCAGCTCGATCTCGAGGTGCTCGGAGATCGCGCGCGCGTACTCCTCGAGCTCGGTCCCGTCTCCGCGCCCCATGTCGACCACGAGTCCCTTGCCCTCGCGGGTGACGAGCGTGAGCCGGCGAAACGGTGCCCGTGAGCGCCCGCGCTCCGCGGTCTCCACCTGCACCCGCTCGACATCGTCGATCGGGTGTCGACGCGTTCGTGCGAACGGCAGGAGACCGCTGACGCGCCGGATCTCATGTTGAGCCGCGTCGAAGTACCACTCCTCGGTGAACAGCGCGGCGACGAGCGAGACGACGCCGATGATCGCGGGAATCACGCTGAGTTGACCGTCGATCGCCATCACAGCGACCATGAGCGCGAGGACGAGGCCCCACAGGAGCCGGGGAAGCCACGGCGAGCGCATCGCGAGCACATCGGAACTGATCTCCTCGAGCGTGGGCGAGAGGTTCATCGAGCTCAGTCTACCGCGTGGCGAGGATCGAGTCCAAGGACTCGTCCGCTCTCCTCGAGCGGCGCGGTGAAGTCGACCGAGAGCGGCGTCACCGCGACGGCGTGCTCGTGCGCGACCGTATAAATGTCATCGCCGACGCGGATGAGCCCGGGATGCTCGTCGACTCGCGTGCTCCCCGCGCCGATGGGGCTCGCGTCGGTCGGTTCGTCGATGCGATACACGAAGTAATGGCGCCGCGCGAGCCGCGAGAGGTGTTCGGGCGTTCCCGGTGGGCACGAGAAGGGGACATCGATCTTCAGCACGTCGAAGGGAAAGGGACGCGGGTCGTGGAGCCGCCCGCGCCCGAAGAGCGCGGACGCCGGCGACATCCCGGCGAGTGCGGCGATCAGGCGTTCGGCGTAGGCGCGCAGCACCCGGGTGGAGCCCTCCCAGTCGACCTCCCCGTACTCGTAGTGGTGCGCGACGTCGACCTGCTGCGACGCCGCGATCGCCGGTATCGCGTACGCCGCCGCTTGGAACGCCGCGCCGACGGTCCCCGAGATCGTGATATCGAGCCCCAGGTTCTCGCCGTAGTTGATACCGGAGACGAGCAGGTCGGGCCAGCGCGAGGCAAAGATCGTGTTCATCGCGTGCTGAACCGCGAGCGCGGGCGAGGCGTTGATGTGGTAGGCGCGCTCGCCCTCGACTTCGGTCTCGTGGAGCACGTCGGCGAAGTCGCCGATCATGCTGCGACCGCGGGAGGTCTGCTGCGAGGTCGGCGCGACGACGACGATCTCTCCCATGCCGGCGACGGCTCGTACCGCCGCGAGGAGACCGGGCGACTCGATCCCGTCGTCGTTGGTCACGAGAATGAGTGGCTCGGCGTGTCCGCGAAATCCCGGCATCGTCCCCCCTGGCTCGAAGGCAAGTAGTAGCATCGCCCGGGGCGCCGTGTCCACGCCCCTCACCCATTCGGTGTATCGCATCGGTGCCGCGCTCCGGGTATCTCTGATAGGAAGACCGGGGGAAACCATGGACGCACGACGCGAGTACCTTCAAGACAAGGCCGAGCGCATTCGACTGCTCGCTCTGGAGATGACGACGAAGGCCGGTTCCGGGCATCCGACGACCGCGATGTCTTCCGCTGAGATCCTGAGCGTTCTCTATTTCGATCAGATGCGCTACGACCCGGAACACCCGGAGTCGCTCGAAGGAGACGATTTCGTGATCTCCAAGGGCCACGGCGCGCCGGGACTCTACGCGGCGATGCACCTCGCGGGCATGATCGACGAGCTCGATCCGATGAGCCTCCGCGAGGCGTCGAGCCCGCTCGAGGGCCACCCGGTGCCCCGCCTTCCGGGCGTTCGCATCGCGACCGGCTCGCTTGGGCAGGGTCTGTCGGCGGGCCTCGGGCTCGCGAAGGCCATGAAGCTCGACGGCTACGACGACGGCCGGGTCTTCGTGCTCCTCGGCGACGGGGAGATGGCCGAGGGCAACGTGTGGGAGGCCGTCAACCTCGCGCCGCACCTCGGGATGGGGAACGTGATCGCGATCGTCGACGTGAATCGCCTCGGCCAGAGCTCGCCGACGATCTACGAGTGGGACACCGAAGCGTACGTAACGCGGTTTCGCGCCTTCGGCTGGCACACCCAGACGGTCGACGGTCACTCGACGCAGGAGCTCACCGACGCGCTCGAGGCCGCGCGCTCCGACGCGCACCCGAGCGTGGTGATCGCGCAGACGGTCAAGGGCAAGGGCGTCGATTTCCTCGAGGACGTGACCGACCGGCACGGCAAGGCGGTCAGCGACGACGAGCTCGAGCAGGCGAAGCAGCAGATCGAGCCGCGGCTCAAGGAGGTAGACCACACGCCGAAGAACCGCGTTCGGCTGTCGCCCATGCCGTCGTTCGACGACGCGGTCGTCCGGATCGAGACCAGCTACGAGCGCGGCGAGGAGGTCGCGACGCGGACCGCCTACGGCGAGGCGCTCGCGAAGATCGGGACGGAAGACCGACGCATCGTCGTACTCGACGGCGACGTGAGGGGATCGAGCCGTACCAGGTTCTTCTTCGAAGCCGTGCCCGACCGCGCGATCGAGGGCTACATCGCCGAGCAGAACATGGTCGCCATGGCGGCCGGTCTGCAGGCGCGTGGGTTCCGGGTTCACCTCGCGAGCTTCGCCGCCTTCCTCACGCGCGCCCACGATCAGTTCCGGATGGCCTCCTACTCGCGCGCGCGAATGACGGTTGCGGGGTCGCATACCGGCGTGTCCATCGGAGAGGACGGCCCGTCGCAAATGGGGCTCGAAGACGAGGCGATGATGCGATCGCTGTTCGGCAGCGTCGTCGTCTCGCCGGCCGACGCGGTCGCCGCCGCGAAGCTCACCGCCGCGTGCAACGGTTTCGACGGGATCTCCTACATCCGGACGATCCGCGGGAAGACCCCGGTCATCTACGACGATTCGGTCACCTTCCACATAGGCGGCTCGAAGATCCTGCGCAGCTCGCCGAACGACGTGTGCATGATCGTCGCCGCGGGGATAACGGTGAACGAGGCGCTCGGCGCCGCGGACATGCTCGACCGCGAGGGATTCTCGGTCGGGGTGATGGACGCCTACTCGATCAAGCCGATCGACGCGACGGCGCTTCGCAAGGTTGCATCGACGGTGCCCCGCATCCTCACCGTCGAGGATCACTACCCCGAAGGAGGACTCGGCGAGGCGGTGGCGAGCGCGGTCTCAGGGGCCGTCCCGGTCTATCACCTGGCGGTCACCGAGATGCCGCACTCGGGTCCATCGAGCACGCTCATGGCGGAGCAGGGTATCGATGCGGGCGGCATTGCCCGACGCTGTCGTGAGCTCAAGGAGGAAGGATGATTCGGATTGAACTCACCGATGTCGCGCTCGAGGCACACCGACGAGTACCGCCGAACAGCGAACGGCTCGCGGTCTTCGTGCACGGAACCGGCTCGAGCCGGCACAGCCCCCGCAACAACCACGTCGCGGAGACGCTCGAGCGCGACGGCGTGGCGAGCCTGCTCTTCGACCTGCTGACCGAGGAGGAGGACCGATCGCGCGAAACCCGCTTCGACATCGACCTGCTCACCGCGCGGGTCGGCGCCGTGCTCGACTGGATCGCCGCCGATGAGACGCTGTCGCAGCTTGCGCTGCACCTCTTCGGTTCGAGCACCGGGGCTGCCGCCGCGATACGTGCGGCCGTCGACGACGACCACGACGTCAGGTCGATCGTATCGCGCGGGGGCAGACCCGACATGGCCGGCGAAGCGCTCGACCGCCTCCGCACGCCGTGTCTTCTCGTCGTGGGGGGCAACGACCCGCAGGTCCTCTCGCTCAATCGGGACGCGCAGGAGCGCATCCCCGGAGAGGTCGAGCTGCGCGTCGTCGAAGGTGCGACTCACCTCTTCGAAGAGCCGGGCGCGCTCGACGAGGTCGCGCGCCACGCCTCCGAGTGGATCCGCGCGCACTGATGCCCATTCGCATCGCGCTCGCCGGCGACGTGATGATCGGGCGCGGCATCGACCAGGTGTTGCCCCGGTCGGTCGAACCGGAGCTTCGCGAACCGGCGGTCACCGACGCGCGCGACTACGTACGGCTTGCCGAGGAGGCGAGCGGACCGATCCCGCGTGACGTCGCGCCGGAGTACGTCTGGGGCGAGGCGCTCGGCGTTCTCCGTGAGTTTGCCCCGCACGCGACCGTGATAAACCTCGAGACATCGCTCACCGCCGACGGCGCCTTCGATCCCGCGAAGGGCATCCACTACCGTGCGCACCCGGAGAACGTCGCGGTCGCCGCGGTGCCGCCGCGCGTGGTCTGCACGCTCGCCAACAACCACGTGCTCGACTTCGGGGTGCCGGGGCTGCGCGAAACGCTCGCGACGCTGCACGACGGCGGCATCCCCGCGTGCGGCGCCGGCCGCACCGCCGAAGCGGCTCGCGCTCCGGTCACTCGCGAAGACAGCGATGCGCGCGTCGTCGTGCTCTCGTGCTGCGTGGGCGATTCGGGCGTCCCGGCGGACTGGGCCGCCGGCGCGGGGCACGAGGGGGTCTACCGCCTCCGCCGGCTTGACCGGGAGACAGTCGCCGACATCGCCAACGCGATGAACGAGGCCGCGGGACCGCTCGCGATCCGCGTCGTCTCTATTCACTGGGGCGGCAACTGGGGCTACGCGGTCGAGACAGAGAAGCGCGAGTTCGCCCACGCGCTCGTCGAGACCGGCGCCGCCCACGTCGTCCACGGCCATTCCTCGCATCATCCGCGGCCTCTGGAGGTGCACAGGGGCCACCCCATTCTCTACGGCTGCGGCGACCTCGTGAACGACTACGAGGGAATCCGCGGCCACGGCGGCTATCGCCCCTGGCTCGCCCCGCTCTACCTGGTGTCGCTCGACCCCGAACGAATGACGCTCGTCGACGCGAGGATCGTCCCCTTCCACCGCTCGCGCATGTCGCTCGAGCGCGCCTGCACCGACGACGCGGCCTGGCTGGCGCGGACGCTGACCGAGGAGAACGAGCGCGTCGGCGGCCCGTCGCTCACGGCTACTCCAGACGGACTATTCATCGAGACGTAAGGCGGGGGTATGAGCACGACCGGGCCGCATCAAATCGAGAAGCTCTCGCCGAGATACACCTCGCGCGCCATCTGGTTCTCCATGATCTCCTCGCGAGAACCGGAGACGACGATCTCGCCGTCCTTGATGATGTAGGACCGATTCGTGATCTCGAGCGTGTCGCGGACGTTGTGATCGGTGATGAGCACACCGATGCCGCGCGCGCTGAGCTCGCCCACGATCTGCTTGATCTCGTAGACCGCGATGGGGTCGATCCCGGCGAACGGCTCGTCGAGCAGGAGAAACCGCGGCTGGATCGCGAGCGAGCGCGCGATCTCCGTCCGCCGCCGCTCGCCGCCGGAGAGCGTGTACGCCCGCTGCTTGCGCTTGTGCTGGATACCGAGCTCCTCGAGGAGCCGGTCGAGCATCTCTCGCTTCTGCCGGCGGGTGAGGTCCTTTCTCGTCTCGAGCACCGCCCACACGTTCTGTTCGACGGTCAGCTTGCGAAAGACGCTCGCCTCCTGGGGAAGATACGAGATGCCCTGCCGGGCGCGTTTGTACATGGGTTTGCGCGTGATGTCGCGGCCGCCTAAGAGAATGCGGCCGCTGTTCGGTCTGATGAAGCCGACGATCATGTAGAAGCAGGTCGTCTTGCCCGCGCCGTTGGGGCCGAGGAAGCCGACGATCTCGCCCTCGTGCATCTGGAAGCTGACCCCACGCACGACGAGCTTGCGCCCGTAGCTCTTGGTGAGGCTCGTGACGGCGAGCTGAACGAGATCACTCATCGGCGGGGGTCTCCTCGACGGGCGAAGCGGCATCGGGGGGCTCGTCCTCGCCCTCTGGAGTGGCGGGCTCGTCGGGAGCGTCGGCGTCGTCGCCGGGTGCTCCGCCATCGGCCTCCTCCTCGCGATCCTGACTGACCACCGCGCGTACGTCGCCGACGAGGTCGATCTCGTCGCTCGCCAGGTCGATGCGGATTCGGGTCGCGCGGTACTCGTCTCCCTTCCAGAAGATCTCCGGCGTGCCGGATAGCTCGAGGATCTCCGATTCGCGTCGGTAGCGGGCGAACTGGCTGCGAGCGGTGTAGTCCTCGCCGAGGATCCGGACGTTCACCGCGATCTCGGTGAGGTCCAGGTCGTCCCAGTTCTGGATGGTAGCGCCCTTGACGACCAGCTCGTTCGGACGATCCTCCATGTACGCCTCGCCGTTCGCGCGGAGGAAGTTGCCATCGCGGTCGAGGAGGAACTCGGCGCTCGTGAGATACATGTCGTTCTCGCTGTCGTAGACGATTACACCGCCGGTGCCGCGCACGTATCGCTGGTCTTCGCCGAAGATCTCGATCTCCTCCGCGGTGATGAGGTACTCGTCGCTTTGCACGCGCGCGTTGCCGCGAAGCACGATGCGCTCGCGCCCCTCGGCGAATACGCTCTGCGTCCGGTCGGCGGAGAAGGTCATCGTCTGCTGCGCGCCCGCCGCCGGCGCGCACAGGAACAGCGCTGCGAGCACGAAGAACGCCGCGGCGGGCGTGGCGGGGGCACGGGCAGGCCGCGTGGAGGCGGGCCGCGTCAAAGCGGGCGAGGAGGTTCTGCTGCTACTCGTCGGCTTCGTCTTCAACAAGGGTTCCTGATACGCCGTCCTCGAACCGGATAATACTGCGTCCCATCTCGGCGACGAATCCCCGGCCCCGGATGACCGTTCCGTCGCCGCGCTCGAGGAGCACCGGGTCGACAGGCTCGCTCGTGAGCACGCGCGTGTCGTTATCCCAGAACAGCTCGTCCGCAGTCAACCACGCGTCCTCTTCGGCCGAATAGAACCGGAGGTTTCCCGAGAGCTCGAAGTTCTCGGTGTCGGTCTCGTACTCCGCGTAGTCCGCGGTGCCCTCGGTCAGGATACTACCGTCGTTGGCGAGCTCGGTGAAGGTCACCTGCGAGAGGTACTGCCGCTTGCGATCGCCGTAGGTCTCGGCGCGGTCCGCCCCGACAACGAAGCGGGGCGTCCCGCCCTGGACGACGGTGTGCATGAACGAGAAGAAGACCGTGTCGGGCGTGTCCTCGGAGATCTCGGTCGCGAGTGGTTCCTCGTACTCAAGGCTGCACGCGCCGAGCACGGCGAGCAGGCCCGCCGCGATGATCAGAACGCCGGCGGCGGGGAATCGGCTCATGCTCCGGCTTCGACCTCGACGCGCGCGCCGCGCCGGGAGGAGTGCGCGATGCTCTGCCGCACGAAGTCTGCGAACAGAGGATGCGCGCTCGTGGGCTTGGAGGTGAACTCCGGGTGGAACTGCACGCCCACACCCCACGGATGGTCGTCCCACTGCACCGACTCGACGAGCGAGTGATCGGGCGTGACGGCGGTCACGAGCAGCCCCGCCTCTTCGAGCGACTGGCGGTACCGGTTCGAGACTTCGTACCGGTGGCGGTGACGTTCCTGAACGACCGGCTCGCCGTAGATCTCGCGGATGAGGCTGCCGGCGAGCAGGTGCGAGTCGCTCACCCCGAGGCGCATCGTCCCGCCGTAGTTGCGCACGTCGACCTGTTCCTCGAGCAGGGAGACGACCGGATACGGCCCGTCCGGGTCGAACTCGGTGCTGTTCGCCTTCTCGAGCCCGAGGACGCTGCGGGAGTACTCGATCACCATGACCTGCAGCCCGAGGCAGATGCCGAAGTACGGCACGTTGTTCTCGCGCGCGTACCGAGCGACGCGCACCATCCCCTCGATGCCGCGGCTTCCGAACCCGCCGGGCACGAGAATCCCTTCGACGTCGCGCAGGACGTCGGCGACCTCTTCCTCGCTCTGGAGGTTCTCGAGCATTTCGCTGTCGACTTTCACGAGCTCCACGCGGCGATCGTTCGCGATCCCCCCGTGGTAGAGCGCCTCGTCGACGCTCTTGTACGAGTCGTTGAGCTCGATGTACTTGCCCACGACCGCGATCTTCACTCGCAGCTCGTCCTGGGCGAACACCTCCACGACGTGCTCCCAGGCGCCGAGGTCGGGCTCTCCGTAGTCGAGCGACAGCCGCTCGAGCGCGATCACGTCGAACCCCTGGCGCGAGAAGATGAGCGGGATCTCGTAGATGGTCGACTCGACGTCGTAGGCGCTGATCACCGCCTCGAACGGCACGTTGGTGAAGAGCGCGATCTTGCGTCGCATGTCGTCGTCGAGCTCGCGCGGCGCGCGGCAGAGCAGGATGTCCGGCTGGATGCCGATGGACTGCAGCTCCTTGACCGAGTGCTGGGTCGGCTTGGTCTTCAGCTCCGAGCCCGCGACCTCCGGGATGAGCGTCAGGTGGACGACGAGCACGTTCCCGTGACCGAGCTCGTGGATCATCTGGCGTGCGGCCTCGAGGAACGGCACCGATTCGATGTCTCCGACCGTACCGCCTACCTCGACGATGGTCACGTCGACCTCGGGGCGCTCGCCGACGGCGAGGATGCGCTGCTTGATGCGGTCGGTGATATGCGGGATGACTTGGACCGTGCGTCCCAGGTAGCGCCCCTCGCGCTCGCGCTGGATGACTTCCTGGTAGATCTGGCCGGTGGTGATCGAGTTGGCCCTGCTCAGCGGGGAAGCGGTGAATCTGGCGTAGTTGCCCAGGTCGAGATCGGTCTCTGCGCCGTCGTCCGTGACGTAGACCTCACCGTGCTGATACGGGCTCATGGTGCCCGCATCAACGTTGATGTATGGGTCGATTTTCGCCATTCGGATGCCGAGACCGCGAAGCTCGATGAGGCTTCCCAGCGAAGCCGCCGCGATCCCTTTTCCCAGACTGGAGCACACCCCGCCGGTCACGAAGATGTACTTCTTCATGGGACTTCAGTATCTGCGTCGCGAACGGCTTTGTCAATGCGGGTGGCGCCTGCGGCGGCGGGCAGGCGGGTCACGAACCGGTCGAATGTCGGCTGAGGATGAGGAGGTCGCTGCCGTCCATGACGCGGGGGGCGGCTGAGGTCGTACCGCGGTCGATCAGGTCCTCGTCCGCGAACACCGGCGCGTGCGTCTGCGCGGCCACGAGCAGCCCGTCGACCGGACGCACCTCGATCCCGTAATCCTCGCCGTCGTACACGTAGCGGAGGTAGGCGCCGAGCTCGCCGTCGCGGCCGTGCATCAGCTCGAGCCGCACGACCGAGACTCCGTGGCGCACGAAGAACCGATAGAGCAAGGTCTGCGAGCGCTCCTGCTCGAGGCCCTCGAGCTCAGAGATGATCGCACCTGCCACCGACGGGTCGGCGCACACCGCGATAATGGCTGTTTCGTCGTTGTCTTCGAGGAGCACCGTGGGGTCGCCGGTCATCGGGTCGATCACGACCCCCCGAATGGTCACCTCAGTCCAAGCGTCACCCATCCGCATTCGAATGTAGCACGCGGTGCGGGAAAAACTCGGCGCAGTTGACAGGTTTTTTGCAAAGGCATAGCTTGAAAAGCCAAACCGGGGCGCCAGAATCCAGATGTCAGAGTTTTTGTCCGACGATTACTTCGAAAAGTTCAGGGCGCTCATCTATGATGCGAGCGGCATCCACTTCTCGACGACCAACCGGTCTATCCTCGAGAGCAGGCTGAAGGAACGAGTGAGAAGCTCGTCGGTCGCCACCGTCGACGAATACTACCGATCGATCAGGGGTAACGAGTCGGAGATGCGCGCGCTCCTCGACTCGGTCACGACCAACCTCACACGGTTCTTCCGCAACACGGCGCACGTGCAGACCTTCGAGTACTACGTCGTTCCCGAGCTCGTGAAGATCAAGCGGGCAGCGGGGACGACCACCATTCGTCTCTGGAGCGCCGGCTGCTCTACCGGCGAGGAACCGTACACGTTCGCGATGATCCTGCGCGAAGTCCTGCCCGCCGGGTTCACCGCGGAGATCGTAGCGAGCGACCTGAGCCTCAAGTCGCTCATGATCGGGCAGGAAGGCTTCTACGCGGAGAACCGCGTCCAGGGAATCCCCGAGAAGTACCTCGCGAAGTACTTCGACGCGAAGCCGGGCGGATATCGGGTCAAGGACGAGATCAGGCAGATGGTCCGGTTCGACTACCACAACCTGAAGCACGACAGCGGTCTGCGCAACCTCGATGTCGTCTTCTGTCGCAACGTCCTCATCTACTTCGACGAGGCGGCGCAGAAGGCGGTCGTCGACCGTTTCTGGGACGCCCTCGGCCCGAAGTCGTTTCTCTTCATCGGGCACTCGGAATCGCTCTTCGGTATGGAAACCGGCTTCGAGTTCCTCCGGACCGACTGGGCCTGTATCTACCGAAAGGAGATCTCCGCGTGAGCTCGAACCCCTACGGCGTCCTCGTGGTCGACGATTCGGCGATGATGCGCAGCCTCGTCGGGCGGGTCGTCGACTCCGACCCGGAGACGACCCTCGTAGGCAAGGCGATGAACGGCAGGTTCGCGCTGCAGAAGATCGACTCGCTCAAGCCCGAAGTAATCGTCCTCGACCTCGAGATGCCGGAGATGAACGGCATCGAGTTTCTCCAGGAGCGGCGCAAGCGGGGTATCGACGTCCCGGTCGTCGTGCTGTCTTCGGTCGCCACGCGCGGAGCGAAGATCACCCTGGACGCGCTTGCGCTCGGAGCCTCCGACTTCATCCTGAAGCCGTCCGGCTCGGTGAGCCCGGATATACACAAGGTCGCCGATCAGCTGCTCGAGCTCATCAAGTCGCTCGGAGCCGAGTACCGCATCCGCCACGGAGCGCCGGCGGAGCGGCCGGTCGCGAAGGCCGCGGCGCGGGCGCCGTCGACACCCGCGGTCCGCCGCGAGCCGGTCATTCCGCCGGTCGTCGAGCGCCCGCCGGTGAAGGCGGGGCCGATCGAGATCGTGGCGGTGGGAATCTCGACCGGCGGTCCCAACGCGCTTCGGAAAGTGTTCGCGCTCATCCCCGGCGATCTGCCCTGCCCCATCGTCGTGGTCCAGCACATGCCGCCCGGCTTCACCACCGAGTTCGCGAAGAGCCTCGACCGAGTCTGCGCGCTCGCGGTGAAGGAAGCCGACGACGACGAGAAGCTCGCGCCCGGTACGATCTACATAGCACCGGGCGACCACCATCTGACGGTGACGCGCTCCGGCGGCGTTGCCCGCATCCGCACGAATCAGGACCCCAACCGCAACGGTCATCGCCCGTCGGCCGACGTGCTCTTCGAGTCGATTGCCGAGCACTACGGCAGGTGCGCGCTGGGCGTCATCATGACCGGCATGGGCAAGGACGGCGCCATCCACCTCGGCTCGATTTTGAAGAAGGGCGGGCTCACCGTCGGGCAGGACGAGTCGACGTCGGTCGTCTACGGGATGCCCAAGGTCGCCTACGAAATGGGCCACGTACAGTACCAGGTCCCGCTACCGGAGATGGCGGAGACGATCACGCGTCTGGTCACCGAACACCAGAAGGAACCCAAGGATTAGCGCGAGTATGGACGGCGATACCGAAGCACTGAAGCTCACCGTCCGCGACGTAGGGCGCATGGCCTACGACGAAGCGCTCGACCTGCAGTACCGCCTTGTCGAGGAACGCCGCGACGAGCGCATCGGGGACACGCTCATCCTCGTCGAGCACCCGCCGGTCATCACGATGGGCCGTAAGGCCGAGGACGCCGACATCCTCGCCCCGCTGCCGCTGCTCGAGAAGGCCGGCGTGACGATCCACCGCATCACGCGCGGAGGCGAGGCCACCTACCACGGCCCCGGACAGATCGTGGGGTACGCGATCATCAACCTCTACAACCACCAGCGCAAGCTGCGGCTGTTCGTCGAGCGGATGGAGGAGGTCTTCATTCGTCTGCTCGACCGGCACTACGGCATCGCGGCCGGCCGCGACGACGAGCACCGTGGGGTATGGGTGGGCGACCGAAAGATCACCGCGATCGGTATCGCGGTGACGCGCGCGATCACGATGCACGGGTTCGCGTTCAACGTCGCCCCAGACCTCTCGCACTTCGAGTGGATCATCCCCTGCGGCATCCGCGACAGGGGCGTCACCTCGCTCGAGCGAGAGCTCGGGAGGCAGCCGGATAGGGAAACGGTCAAGTCTCAGGTCGTCGAATCGTTCTGCGACGTGTACGGCTACGAGGTCGTATCCGGCCCGGGCACACGGAGCGGCTCGAGCTCCGGCTCGCGGTAGACCGCGACGACCCGCGGGCGCGCCTCCGGAATCCATCTGCTCGCGAGCACCGCCAGGCCGAACCCGGCGGCGAGCCCGGCGAAGCCTCCGGCCACGCGCTGCGTCTCCGAGTCGGTGAACCCCAACGCCACGTAGAGCGCCGTGAAGAGCACGAGCGGCAGCGCGAACAGGAGCGCAGCCCTGCCGAGCGCGTGCGACTCGGGCACCTCGACCGCGACCACGTCGCCCTCCGCGAGCGGCTTCGCTCCGAGGCGGTCGTCGTCTACGACCGCCTCGTAGGTGCGTTCCCTCGGCGAGCAGAGCAGGCTCGAGCAGCTCGAGCACGTCTCGGTGGGGCTGCAGCGCACCGTCACCGACTCCTCGCCGACGGCGATGACGGTCGCGCGCTCGGTGACCCCGGCGCGGCGGTCACTCACCGGACGGCTCCGGGGCGGCGCGCTGGACGGGCGCGATCGCGGTCGCCTTGCCGTCGTCGTCGAAGTCGAGCAGGACCCCCTGCAGCTCGAGGTTGACCCAGGTGTCGGACGAACGCTCGGGCACGCCGGTGAGGAACTTGCGGATCTCCGGGCCGGGGTCGAGTCCGGAGACGCTATCGCGGCTCCCGGTCCGTCCGGCATCGCCGATCACCGCGGTACCCTTGGGCATGATCCGCGCGTCGGCGGTCTGCACCCGCGTCCCCGTCCCGATCACCGCCGAGACCACGCCATCGGCGTGATGGAACATCGTGTACTTCTCCGCGGTGGTGGTCGCGTGGAAGTCGACGATGACGTGCGGCGTCTCGTTCCGCGCTCGCGAGGCGAGCTCCGGCAGGTAGGTATAGGGGTTGCTCAGGTGCACGCGGTCGAATCCCGACTGACCGAGCATACTGATCACCGCGATGCGCGCGTCGCCGGAGAGGCTGTAGTAGCGCCAGCCGCGGCCGGGCGTGCCCGGAGGGAAGTTCGCCGGGCGCAGCAGATAGTGGGCGCCCTCGATGTGCGGCACCATGTCCTTCTTGAAGTAGATCTGCTCGCCGCCGGTGATCACGTCGATCCCGAGCTTGCGCAGGTAGATCGAGTGGTTCTTGCCGATGCCGAAGCCGCCGGTCGCTCCGTCGCCGTTGGCGATGACGAAGTCGAGCTCCAGCTCGCTGCGCAGATCCGAGAGGAGCGTCTTGACGCAGTAGACGCCGGCCTTGCCGACTATTTCGCCGATGAAGAGGACACGCACGAGGACCCTAAGGTAGCAGAGCCGGGCTCGAAAGTCACGGCGCGGGCGGCTGGCGAGCGCACCACGCCCGGCTCCCACGCCGCGCCGGCGCCCGGGCCCGTTGGGTCGTCGCGACCCATCTGCGCGCGCCTCCCGCGCGACGTGGACCGATGTGACACGCCCGCGCTCGCGCTTCCGGGAGGGGTGTCGTGCGACGCGCCGCGGCTCCGGGTGCGCAGGCGCTGTAACCATCGACGTGAAAACGACTTGGACCTCCGCCCGCAAATTGCCCGCGCCTGCCGCGAAACGGGGTGACAACTGGCACGCTTTCTGCTGTTATAGGGGTGTGGGCGCCGGAAGGGCCCATGCCGTCGCGAAAGGGCGGCACCGTCCCGGTAGGGGACGGAACCCGCAGAGCGGGTACATCGGCCTGAAAGACAGGCCGTCACGAGGAGGGCGTTATGGCACGCCACGATTTTCCGGATCTCGGCAAGGTGATGGACGAGATATTCGCCGCCGCCGAGGATTTCACCAACGCATTCACCGACCGAATGCAGTTCACCCCGGGTGACAAGACGTGGAAGTGGAACCGCGAGTTCTACACCGCGTACAACTACCCGCCCGCGAACATCTACATGACCGAGGACAAGACCCTCGTCTTCGAGTTCGCCATCGCCGGTTTCAGCGAGGCCGATGTCACGCTGCAGTTCAAGGGCGACTACATGGTCTTCTCCGGGATTCTGCCCGAGGACATGCAGGAGCCGACCGGCGCGCGCTACTTCAAGCGCCGACTGAAGCGCAAGAGCTTCGCCGACCAGCGCTACTACGTCCCCGAGGACAAGTTCAACCGCGACGCGGTGAAGGCCGTGTACAAGAACGGAATCCTCACGGTGACCATCCCGCCCAAGGACGAGGTCACGAGCGAACCGGGTGTGAAGATCGACATCGTCAACGAGGACGAGGCCGAAGGAGGCACGCAGACGAAGGAGAAGAAGTGATGTGGTTCGGACTGATCCTTGGAGTGGTGCTCGGCTACTTCTTCAAGCCCCAGATCGACAGGGGCGTCCAGAAGGTGGCGAGGATGATCCGCGACAACCGATCCGGCTACTGAGCCTATTCAACACTCGTTCGCCAGACAGGGGCTGCCCGGTTCGCCGGGTGGCCCCTTTTTCGTCTCCCGGTCGCGGGGCCACCGGCGACCGACGGTGGTGCGGGCGGCCACAGGCGGTGCACGCGTGGCCAGGCGCGCGGCGGCGGTCCGTCCCGTGGCGCCGTCCTCGCCGAGCGCGCGCCCC
>CAYWJH010000031.1:0-1360 GCA_964458555.1 uncultured Spirochaetaceae bacterium
TGAGCTTGCGCATCTGTTTCGATGCGATCTTCGCCAGGTCTCTTCTCCCGTATCCGAGCGCGTTCACCGCGATCCCGGCGCCCAGGTCGAGGTAGCGTTTGCCGCCGGCGTCCCATAGCTCTACCCCGCGGCCACGCACGAGCTCGAGGAGCTCGCTCGCGTAATTGCGCGGGAAGGGCGGGTCGTGTACCAGACTGTTCGTTTCAATCATGTGCCTCTCCAGAGATGATCGCGGTTCCGCGATTGCCGGCGAGCAGCGCGCGGAGGTCACCGCCTTTCTCGTATCGGCCTATGACGACCTGCGATACACCGTGCGCGACCGCCGTAGCGGCGTTTCGAACCTTGGGTATCATGCCGCCGGAGACGTGTCCGGCGGCGACCTGCGCCTCCGCCATCGCCGGCGTCAGCGACGGAACGACTTCTCCATCGATCAGGACCCCGTCGACGTCCGACAGGAACAGAAGACTGTCGGTGCCCATCGCCCCGGCGAGCGCGAAGGCGACGTCGTCCGCGTTTATGTTGACGGCGGCGCCCCCGGCATCCGAGGCCGGAGACGCGATTACCGGCACGTACCCGCAGATCCACAGGTCGCGGACGAGCAGCGGGTTCACCCCGGCCACGGTCGCCGTTCTCGAGGGGGCGCCGGCCGCGTCGGTGATCCGTGCTCCGGTGACCGTGCCTCCGTCGGAGCCGGAGATGCCGACCGCCGGCACGCCGGCGCTCACCAGCCGCCGGACGAGCCGCTTGTTCGCGACACCGCAGAGGACCATCTCGACGACGTCCATCTCAGCTTCGCTCGTCATGCGAATCCCGTCGTGGAACACCGGCTCGAGCCCCATGCTTCGCGACAGTTCGCTCACCTCCTTGCCGCCGCCGTGGACGATAGCGACCGGAACGTCCAGCTCGACGAGCTCGCGGCCGAGTTTCTGCAGGACGACGGGGTCGGTGGCGGCGGTGCCGCCGAGTTTGATCACGATCGATGTGTTCGCCATGGTGTCCCTGTCGTCCTAGAATTCGCCGTTCGATCGAAGGCCGCTCGACTCGTCGAGCCCGAACCGGACGTTCATGTTCTGCACGCCCTGTCCGCTCGCGCCCTTGTAGAGGTTGTCGATGGCCGAGAAGAGCTGCACCCGCCCGTCGTGGACGACGACTCCCAGATCGCAGCGGTTGGTGTTCCGCACGTCCCGCGTCTGCGGAATACCGCGCGGCGAGCGCCCCACGAAGGCGGCGTCCGCGTAGGCGGTGTCCAGGCGCTCTTCGGCTTCGCGTTGCGAGAGCGGTGCGGTGAGCTCGGCGACGATCGTCGCAAACATGCCCTGTTTGAGCGGTGCGAGGTGCGGCGTAAAGAGGATCCGGGGCT
>CAYWJH010000031.1:1460-32111 GCA_964458555.1 uncultured Spirochaetaceae bacterium
CGGCACGAGCCCTCGCGGCTCGTGCGAGTTCCTGCTCGATCTCCGGTACGTGCCGGTGGACCCGGCCCGGACTGTACGCGTTCACGTTCTCCGACCGCTCGTTGTAGAGCAGGTCGGTCTTCTCCTTGCGCCCGGCGCCGGAAATCCCGCTGATCGCGTTCACGATCGCCGGCGAGCGCACGATATCGGCAAAGGGCAGCAACGGGAGCAGCGTCGCGGTAGGGTAGCATCCGGGGCAGGCGATGAGCGCGGCACGCTCGATCTCGGTGCGTCGCCATTCGGTCAGACCGTAGACGGCGTGTCCGATGAGCTCGGGGTAGGGATGAGTCGTGCCGTAGATCGACTCGTAGCGATCGGCGCTCGTGATCCGGAAGTCGGCAGAGAGGTCGATGACCGGTACCGTGCCCACCAACGGTCCCACGAGCCCGGCGGCGGCCCCGTGCGGCAGCGCCGAGAACACGACGTCCGCCTCGTCCGGTTTCGCGTCGTCGAGCGCGACGAATCGGCCATCGGTTCGTTCCAGCCGTGCAAGCGCAGCGCTGCCGAGCCCGGGGTCGACCGTGCGCACGCTCGTGCCCGCCGAGGAGCGGGAGACCGGCACGATCGACTCGACCTCCGGATGCGATGCCAGGATGCGCATGAGCATCATGCCGGTGTACCCGGTGCTGCCCACGATGACGACCTTCATAGCTACATCCCGATCTCGGGTACGCGCTCGGCGAGCTGAGCGATCACCGATTCCTTGGTCGCGTCCTCGCGGAGCACGATCAGGACGGTGTCGTCACCGGCCACGGTGCCCAGGATGTCCTCCATGCCCAGGTTGTCGAGCGCGATGCCCACGGTGTCCGCGTGTCCGGTGATCGTGCGCAGGATCGCGAGATTTCCGGAGAACTCGATGGAGATGAACCCGCGGCGGAGGTCGGCGACGTAGTTCGTCTCGCTCTCGCGCAGCTCCTCCTCGGTGGGAAGCGTATAGTAGTAGCCGTTACTGCCCTCGGAGACCTTGCCGACCTTCAGGAGCTTGAGGTCGCGCGACAAAGTTGCCTGCGTTACACCGAACCCCTCGTCCTTGAGATGGTTGAGCAGCATTTCCTGACTCGTGATGCGGTGAGTCTTGATGATTTCTCGCACGGCCTTCAAACGCTCCGCTCGCTCTCTCACGTCGTTCCCCCGGCAATCGTTGCATATTATGCCTGCATGAATGCATAAACTTACGGTATCGGCGCGACTTGTTCAAGAACTCGGGTCCGTACCGGTCAAAAAAGCCGCCCGGTGCCGCCGCGGCATCCCGCCCGTCGGTCTATCGCCCGTCGGTCTATCGCACGAGCTCCAGCGCGCTCCGGTACAGGTCGTCCGCGTAGACCGCGTCGACTTCCTCGAGGAGGATCTCGCCGTTCGACGGGATCGAGACGACCGGCTCCTCGCTGCCGTCGGGAAGCTCCACGTCCGCGCAGCCGTTCGCGGCCGCGGTGATCGTAAGCGTCCGCCCGTCGGTCAGCGTGACGGTCACCGTGACCTCGTCGTCCGCACCGTGCGCGCCGCGCGCCACGTCGACTTCGCGTCCGCGCGGGTCGCGGTAGCGGTCGATCGCGTCGATGGAGCCGTCCGTGCGCTCCCTCACCGCGGCATCCTCCGGCGCGCCGCCGCCGCGCGAACCCGCCACCGGCGTCCATCCCAGCCGCTCGGCGAGCCACAGCCCGTAGAGCCGCGCCGCCACCGGCCGCAGCCCGCAGACATCGACGCGCGCGACCTCGGCGAGCCACGAGACGTGCTCCTCGCCGTCGAAGGCGGCCGCCGCGAGCCGCCGATGCGGCCGCAGCCGCTTCCAGCTGAAGTCGGCGGTAGGCACGCTCTCGTCCACCGCGTTCTCCGCGAGCGCGCGAAGCACGTTGTCGGGGTCGTCACCGAGCTCGACGCAGTGGTCGGAGTCGACGATGACCTTGTCCGCCTGCGCCTGCGCGTGCGAGAAGAGCTCCTGCTTGTCGGTCAGCGTGTCGAGCCAGAGCACGTACGAAGGGATATCGCGGACGAGGAGCGGGATCCAGCTCCCGGGCGCCCCGCCGGCGCCGTCTGCGCCGTTGGTGATGATGATCTCCTCGAAGCAGACGCCCTTGTGCTCGCGGTCGACGAAGCAGCGCGCGGAGACCTCGAGGTCGCTCTCCGCCTCCGGTTTGTTGACGATGTGGATCACGCGCGCCGCGCGCTTGCCGAGCATGTACGTCAGCGCTGCGTCGACCATCGCACGCTCGGCGTCGGGGCTCATCACGACGAGGTTGAACAGGCTCGTGCGCACCTCCGAGTTCGTGAGCTCGCGCTGCATGCGGGCGAGCTCGGTCTCGACCGCCTCGACGTCGACCTTCATAGCTTCCTCCAGCGTCGCGAGCCCTCGCCGAGCAGCTCGCGCGCAGCCTCGGGTCCCGAGCTCCCCGCTTCGTAGCGGTGCAGCGGTTCGTCGGCGTCGCGCCAGTAGTCGAGCACCCCGGTGATGAAGCCCCACGACGCCTCGATCTCGTCGCGACGCGTGTAGAGCGTGTTGTCGCCCTTCATCGCGTCGAACAGAAGCCGCTCGTACGCCTCGGGCACCGCGCGTCCGAACGAGCTGCCGTAGGCGAAGTCCATGTTCACCGGCCGGGCGGCGGTCGCGTAGCCGGGGATCTTCGCGTTCATCTTGAGCGAGATGCCTTCCTGCGGCTGGATCCTGATCGCGAGGATGTTCCGCTCGATCGAGTGTCCACCGCCGGTGAAGTGATGAAGCGGCGGGTGTTTGAAGTGGACCGATATCTCGGTAACCTTGCGCGAGAGCCGCTTTCCGGTGCGGATCACGAAGGGAACGCCGGCCCAGCGCCACGTGTCCAGGTAGAGCCGCATCGCGACGTACGTCTCGGTACGGCTCTCCGGATCCACACCGTCCTCGTCGAGGTAGCCGACCACCTCCTCGCCGTCGACCACGCCGGTGGTGTACTGCGCGCGCACGATGTGCTTCTCGGGCTCGCGGAGCGTCACCGGATGGATCGAGCGGACGACCTTGAGCTTCTCGCCGCGGATCGATTCCGGGCGGATGTCGTTGGGCGGCTCCATCGCGGTGATCGACATGAGCTGGAAGGCGTGGTTCTGCACCATGTCGCGCAGCGCGCCGGCGGTTTCGTAGTAGTTGCCGCGCGTCCCGACGCCGGCGTTCTCGGCGACCGTGATCTGTACGTGGTCTATGTAGTGGCTGTTCCAGACCGGTTCGAAGATGCCGTTGCCGAAGCGCAGCATCATCAGGTTCTGGACCGTCTCCTTGCCCAGGTAGTGGTCGATGCGATAGACCTGCCGCTCGTCGAAGTAGGTCAGCAGGAGCTTGTTGAGCTCGCAGGCCGATGCGAGGTCGCGGCCGAACGGCTTCTCGACGATGATGCGCGTGTACCCGTCCTCCTCGGCGGCGAGGCCGTGCGCGCCCAGGCGGGTGATTACCGTCTCGTACGACGAGGGCGGCGTGGAGAGGTAGTAGAGCCTGTTCGGGAAGCCCTTCGCGTAGCCGGGGATCTTGCGGTACCCTTCGTCGTCCTCGAAGGTCGATCGGAGGTAGGTCAGTGTGGAGAGAAAGCGGCGGCGCTGCTCGTCGCTGCCCGGCATCGACTCGATCATCGACGCGGCTCTCTCTCGCAGGTATTCGTCGCTCCAGTCGCGGCGTGCGAAGCCGACGATGCGGAACTCGGAGAGCCGGCCGTTCAGGAAGAGCGAGTAGAGCGCGGGCATGAGCTTGCTGCGCGTCAGGTCGCCGGTGACGCCGAAGATGAACACGACGAGCGGTTCTGCCGTCTCGTGTGATTCCAGACCGAGTGCCAACGGGTTGTGCGCCACTGTCCGAGTATGCGTCGGCCGGGGGTTCTCGATCAAGGCGGCTGTACGCGTATATTAGGGTGGTGACCCCCCTCCCGATCAGATCCCCGCTGGGCGCCGGTGGTGCGCCCGTCTACCTCGCCGCGGAGACGACCTCCACGATGGACGACGCGCGGCGTCTCGTCGCTCACGGTGCCCCGTCGGGCACCGTCGTCGTGACCGACCACCAGACCGCCGGGCGCGGACGCCGCGCCGGGCGCGTCTGGCACTCCGCTGCGCGCGAGAGCCTTCTGTTCACGCTCGCGCTCGAGCGGCCCGACGAGCCGGTCACGCGCTCGCTGGTGATGGCGGCCGCGGTCGTCCGCCTCCTCGAGGAGGAGGCCGAACTCGCGGTGAGCGTGAAGTGGCCCAACGACGTGCTCGCACACGACCGCAAGATCTGTGGCATCCTCGCCGACCACGACGGACGGTGGCTGTACCTGGGAGTCGGACTGAACCTGCGCCAGGAACGCTTTCCCGCGGAGCTCGAGCAGGCGGCGACGTCGGTCCGCCTCGCCTCCGCCGGGGAGCGGCGCCCGAGCGATCCGTCGTGGTCGGACGACGAGTGGTCGGGGCTGCGCGACCGGTTCCTCCTGCGGCTGCTCGACCTGTACGCGGATTCGCGCGATCGCTGGCACGCGTTGCTCACCGAGCGACTGTGGCGACGCGGCGAGGCGGTCGAGGTCAGCTCGCCGGGCGGTGCGCGCATCGCCGGAACGCTGACCGGGATCGAGACCGACGGCCGCCTCATCGTGACCGGCGAGGCGGTTCACCGGATGGCTGCGGGCGAAGTATCCTTGGGCGGGAGAGAACGCCATGGATGAGTCGCACAATCGTGATTCGCTCGCAGACCTCGCCGTACGACATCGACCCGTGACCCTTCGCTCGTCGATCGTCTGGGTCGGATTGACCGCACTCGCGTACCTCGGCAACGTCGCGAACCTCCCGCTCTTCTTCAACGTCGACTTCCTCTTCGGGTCGGTCGTCGTCTTCGTCATCCTTCACTACCTCGGCTGGGCTCCGGCCACGGTCGGCGCCGTCATCGCGGCCTCGCATACCGCCGTTCTCTGGCAACATCCCTACGCGGTCATCATCATGGCGCTCGAGGCGCTCATGGTCGGGATCTTCTATCGGCGTCGCAGCGGTAACCTCATGCTCCTGACGACGCTCTACTGGATCCTGATCGGCATGCCGCTCGTCGTCCTCTTCTACGGCGGTGTGATGGACGTCGCGCAGCAGAGCACCGTCCTCATCGTCTTCAAGCAGGCGATCAACGGAATCGTCAACGCGCTCATCGCGGCGCTCCTGATCAGCGTGCTCCAGCACTACTTCCCGCGCCTCGAGCGGGAGGCGAGTCGCTCACCGTTTACGTTCTCGCAGGCGATCTTCCTGCTCATGGTCGCGCTCGTTCTCCTGCCGGCGATGGCGATTCTCGTCGTCAGCGCGCGCGCTGAGATGGCCCGTGTCGAGGACGATGTCGCGTCGAAGCTCGCGATCACGTCGTACTCGTCGCGCCAGGCGGTCAACGCCTGGACCTCGGAGAATCTTCAGACGCTTCGGTCGCTCGCGAGTTACGCGCAGATGGACAACCCGGAGCGAATCGCCGTACTGCGTACCGAGATGGAGCTCCTGAAGATGTCCGACCCGGACTTCCTGGCGATGGCGGTCGTCAATCCCATGGGCCAGGTGATCGCCGGCGAGCCTGCGGACGTGGCCACCGAACGACTCGGCGGGGCGGAGGTCGCGCGTCGGCCGTACTTCAGCCGCATGATCACCGGGATGCAGGGGACCGCTTCCAACGTAGTGACCCGTGGCGAGCGGCCCAGGGTGCTCCTGGGCGTGCCGATCGTCGAAGGCGACATCATGACCGGCGCGGTGGTCGGCATCGTCGACCCGCAGCGGCTCCGTGAGATGCTCTTCCGGTTGAGCGGGAACTGGACGGTGGAGGCGACGATCGTCGACGCGAACAACCGCGTCGTCGCCTCGACCGCCGAAGGGGTAGAGGCGTTCCAGGACTACTCCCGGCGGATTCCGGACGACTCCGAGCACGAGCACGGGAACCTCTACATCCGCGTGCCGGAGTCGCACCGCAACGTCTCCATCATGCAGCGCTGGCAGCACTCGCAGTACCTGACCAAGGACCGCATAGGCACGGCGTCTTCGTGGAGCATCGTCCTGCAGGCGCCCATCGCCCCGTATCAGGACGCGCTCAACGCCCGCTACCAGTCGATGTTGCTCGTCATGCTGCTCGTGATCATCGGGACGATCCTGCTCTCGGCGACGCTCAGCCGACGGATGCTCGCCTCGCTCACCCAGCTCACCGTCGTCGCGGAGAACCTCCCGGACAAGGTCACCCGCCAGGAGGAGCTCGACTGGCCGACGAGCCGAATCAACGAGATCGACACGCTGATCAACTGCTTCCGGATTACGAGTACGCACCTCGGGGAGAGCTTCACGCGAATCCAGGAGGCGAACATCGAGCTCGTTGCCGCGAAGCAGGAAGCCGAGGCGGCGAGCCGGACGAAGAGCGAGTTCCTCGCGAACATCTCGCACGACCTGCGCACCCCGCTGAACGGGATCCTCGGCTACGCGCAGATCCTCGGGCGCGACGCCGCGCTCGACGCGCGTACGCGCGAGGCGGTGTCGATCATCGAGAAGAGCGGCAACCATCTCCTCAACCTGATCAACGACATCCTCGACGTTTCCCGGATCGAGGCGCAGAAGCTCGTCCTGCAGCCCGAACCGTTCCGGCTCTCCAGCTTTCTCGACGACGTCACGGACATCGTCTCGCTGCAGGCGCGGCAGAAGGGTCTGCAGATCCACACCGAGTTCGACCCCGACCTGCCGACGGCGGTCGTGGGCGACCAGAAACGGCTGCGCCAGATCCTGCTGAACCTGCTCAACAACGCGGTGAAGTTCACCGAGTCGGGTGACGTCTGGTTTCGCGCCGGGACCTCAGGCGACCGGCTCGCCTTCGAGGTGGAGGACACGGGGCCCGGCATTCCGCGCGACCAGCTGGGCGAGATCTTCTCGCCGTTCAAGCAGCTCTCCAAGCACATCCAGAGCGAGGAAGGCACGGGGCTCGGACTGGCGATCGTGAAGCGTCTCGTCGAGATGATGGACGGCGAGGTAGGCGTGGAGAGCACCCCGGGCGAGGGTAGCCGATTCTCCTTTACCGTCGCGCTGCCGGCGGCCGGAGAGGTGCCGGCGCGCGCGCGCGCCTCCGTTTCGATCTCCGGATACGAGGGTCCGCGCAGGAGGGTGCTCATCGTCGACGACAAATGGGAGAATCGCAGCGTCCTGCGCAGTATGCTCGAGCCGCTCGGGTTTCAGATCAGCGACGCGGCCGACGGCGCGGAGGGGCTCGAGGTGATCGCCGCCGAGCGCCCGGACATCGTCTTCATGGATCTGGTCATGCCGGTCGTCGACGGGTTCGAGGCGATCCGAACGATCCGCGAATCGCCCTCCACGGCGGGCAGCCGCGTGGTCGCCATCTCCGCGAGCGTCGCCGAGTCGATCCGCAACGAGTGTATGCGGGTCGGCTTCGACGAGTTCCTGCCCAAGCCGTTCCGTCAGCTCGAGCTGCTCGACCTCGTGCGAGATCTCCTGGGCGTGCGGTGGACCTACGCGAACGCGCGGCCGCCGGCAGAGCACGAGGAGGCCGAGGAGGCGGTTCCCCCGGCTCGCCTGCTCGACGAGATCGAGAGGCACGTGGCCGCCGGGAATATCCGCCGTATCCTCGACGCAGCCGACGATCTGCGCGCCGCCGGCTCGGAGTACGCGAGGGTTGCGGACCGGATCGAGTCGCTCGCGCAGGAGTTCCAGATCAACCGCCTCGCGGCCTACATCAACCGCCTCCGGCATGCTACAGTCGAGGGTGATGGCTGAGCGCCGCGAGACATCGATCCTCCTCGTCGACGACAACACGAATAACCTGGGAGTGCTCTACCGCTACCTCGACGACGAGGGCTTCACGGTGCTCGTGAGTCAGGACGGAGAGCGCGCGATCCGTCTTGCCCGCGAGCAGAAGCCGGATTTGATTCTCCTCGACATCATGCTCCCGGGCATAAGCGGGTTCGAGGCGTGCGAGACGCTCAAGGCGGACGACGAGACCGCGGATATTCCGGTCATCTTCATCAGCGCGCTGACCGACATCCAGGACAAGGTCCGCGGGTTCGCCGCCGGCGGGGTCGACTACGTCACCAAGCCCTTCCAGCAGGAAGAGGTCCTCGCCCGCATCAACGCGCACATCACGATCAAGCGGCAGCGCGAGGAGCTCGACCGGCTCAACGCGACGAAGGACCGGCTCTTTTCGGTCATCGGGCACGATCTGCGCGGGCCGTTCATGGGTCTGCTCGGCGCGCTCGAGCTGCTCCGCGATTCGGGCGACGACCTCGACGCGCAGGCGCAGCACGAGCTCGTCACGAACCTCTACGAGTCGGCGGAGAAGACCTACCGCCTGCTCGAGAACCTGCTCGAGTGGTCGCGAAGCCAGCAACGCTCGGTGACGGTCTCGCCGCGGGCGATTCGGCTGCGCGACGCGGTGGACGGCACGATCCAGCTCTTCCACGCCGGTGCGCAGCAGAAGGGCATCACGCTCTCGGTCGACGTTTCCGAGGGACTCTGCGTCTACGCCGACCCGGACATGCTCGACACCGTGGTTCGCAACCTGGTGAATAACGCGATCAAGTTTACCGAGCAGGGCGGAACCGTGACGATCACCGGACGCGGAACGCCGGAGACGGTCGAGCTCGCCGTGAGCGACACCGGCATCGGTATCGAGCCGGAGGCGATCGACTCGCTCTTCGAGCTGGGTACGTCGGGCAGCCGGGCGGGCACCGGCGGCGAGCGCGGTTCGGGGCTGGGGCTGCTGCTCGCGCACGAATACGTCGAGCGCAACGGCGGATCGATCGCGGTGGAGAGCACGCCGGGCGAGGGGAGCTGCTTTCGCGTTACGCTTCCTGGCGCTCCGGTGTGAGGTGAGCGTGCATCGCCGACTCGGACGCGCGCGCCGCGGCGAGCTCGACGGCGATGTCGGCCGGCAGCCGTCCGGCCATCGCCTTCGTGACGAGCTCGTGGTCGATTTCGCCGTGGACGAGGAGCAGCGATGAGTAGGTGTCGAGCCCGCCGCGCGGCTCGTAGCGCCCGCCGAGCACGATACGCGGCTCCGGGTCGCGCAGCGCGGTGATACTCCACGTCACCGGCCGGTCGTTCGAGCCGAGCGCGAGCAGCGTGTAGCGCGATTCGCCGTCCCAGATGCCGAGCGCGTCTCCCCACAGCACGAGCTCCTCTCGATCGAACGAGAGCTCGTGATCGTACGTCGTTCCGTCGGCGAATCTGCCGGTGACCGCGCACGCTCCCTTATGAAGCACGGGGGCGGCAAGGACGTAGAGGACGGCGTCCGGCGCGCCGCCGTCGACGAGGATGCGCTGTCCGGCGACGAGCGCGTCGTGCTCGCCGACGAACGCGTACTCGGTACGGATGCGCGCGACCGTGCCGAGATCGACGTCGTCGACGACGGCGTCCGAACGGAGCCCCCGGCTGACCGCCGTCTCGAAGCTGAAGCAACTCGGGACGGTATCCTGCGTCCGTCGGCCCTCGCGGACGAGTTCGCTGCGCGCCGGACGGTCGCGTCGGCGCGCGGTCGATCGACCGTGAAGCCCGCACAGCCGTCCGCCGTCGAACCGCGCTTCGACCGTCGTCCCGGGGATCGACGCCTGGCCGAGCATACTCGCGATGAACTCGCGCCGCCCGTCTTCCGGTGGGGCCGCCGTTCCGGGCCCGACGTTTGTGTTCGAGTCGCCGTGGGCGACCGCCTCGAGGATGCGCCGCGTGTTGATCTTGCTCGCCCGTCGACGCCGCATCGTCGAGGCGTGTTCGCCGACTTCGGGCGCGACCGTCGCGCGGGCGCGGGCGAGAAGACGCGGAACGCGCGCGGGAGGGGTGTGGTCTACCGACAGCCCGACGAGCGACCACTCCTGTCTTCCGGAGAGCTCCGCGGACGCCGTCGCGAGCGCGAGCGCCCGCTGTTCGTCGTCGTGCGGTCCGAGGGCGACGCGCACGACGATCTGCACGTCCGCAGCGGAGAGCGAGCGCGCTTCGCGTCGCCGTCGGGCGAGCGCCCGGGCGAGGGCCCGCGCGGTGATCTCCTCTCCGGAGAGCGCAGCGGCGTCGAGGAGGGGGAGCGCGCCGCCGGTGCCGGTGCCGGCGTGGCCGTTGGGCACCACCGAGATCCACATCCCGGTACGGTCCTCGCCGAGGATGCCTACCGGCACGTCGGCGGCGCCGTAGGCGGCGAGCGCTTCGCAGCGCAGCGTATCCGGCGCCGCCGGGACGACGAGGGGCGGATCGAGACGCAGCGCGTCGGCGACGCCGGTAGTCCAGATATTGCTCAGCGACCAGGCCACATCGGCCTCGATCTCGCCGATGTGCAGCGCGACGTGGGGTGCGCCGGTGAGTCCCATGGGGAGGAGCGCGTCGCCGGTCTCGGCGACGCGGCGCCGGAGCGCGTCCCGGAACGCGGCCGAGCCTGGGCGATCGCCTGAGCCGGCGTCCGCGGCGGGGAGGTGCCAGGCGATCGGCACGGCTCCCACGCCGGAACGCTCGATCGCGTCGATCAGCTCGAGCGCGCGCGCTGTCGGATGGAGCGAGTCCGGACGGTTGTCGGGGGGCAGCGAAACGAGGAGCGAGAAGCGCCTGCCAGAAGATGTCCGCATGGGCCTGTCCTTCGGCTTGAACGCCTTCACCAGAGCAGGTGTACCACGGATCGCACCAGCGGGTGAATCACAAAACGCAGACCCATCTTGGCGGTTGCGCATTTCCTTTGTATCTTACCACCTGCACTGAGCGCATTTCATTCAATACTCACATCTCATGCAGAGAGGAAGAGGACATGGCTAAGCAGTTGATGTTTAACGAAGAGGCGCGCAGAGCACTCCTGCGCGGTGTCGAAAAGCTGTCCAGCGCGGTCAAGGTGACCCTGGGCCCCAAGGGACGGAACGTCCTGTTGGACAAGAAGTTCGGCGCCCCTACGGTGACGAAGGACGGTGTTTCGGTCGCCAAGGAAATCGAGCTCGAGGAAGAGTTCGAGAACATGGGTGCTCAGCTCCTCAAGGAAGTCGCCACCAAGACGAACGATATCGCCGGTGACGGCACGACCACCGCGACCGTGCTCGCGTACAGCATGATCAAGGAAGGTCTCAAGAGCGTCGCGGCCGGCATCAACCCGATGGGGTTGAAGCGCGGTATCGACAAGGCGGTCGAGCTCGCGGTCGAGGAAATCAAGAAGCAGTCCAAGGTCATCAAGGACAAGGAAGAGATCGCGCAGGTCGCGTCCATCTCCGCCAACAACGATATGGAGATCGGCAACGAGATCGCCGGAGCGATGGAGAAGGTCGGCAAGGACGGCGTGATCACCGTCGAAGAGTCGAAGACGATCGAGAGCACGACCGAGTTCGTGGAAGGTATGCAGTTCGACCGCGGTTTCGTCTCGCCGTACTTCGCGACGAACCGTGACACGCAGACCGCGGTTCTCGAGAACCCGTACATCCTGATCCACGACAAGAAGATCTCGAGCATGAAGGACCTGCTTCCCTCGCTCGAGAAGGTCGCCCAGGCGAGCCGCCCCATCCTCATCATCGCCGAGGACGTCGAAGGCGAGGCGCTCGCGACGCTGGTCGTGAACACGATTCGCGGCACGATCAACGCCGTCGCCGTGAAGGCTCCGGGCTTCGGCGATCGCCGCAAGGCGATGCTCGAGGATATCGCGATCCTCACCGGCGGACAGGTGATCAGCGAGGAGCTGGGCCTGAAGCTCGAGAGCACCGAGCTCGATCAGCTCGGCCAGGCGAAGAGCGTCAAGGTCGACAAGGAAAACACCACGATCGTCAGCGGTAACGGCAAGCAGTCGGACATCAAGGATCGCATCGGGCAGATCAAGGCCCAGATCGAGGATACCACGAGCGACTACGACCGCGAGAAGCTCCAGGAGCGCCTCGCGAAGCTCGCCGGCGGCGTTGCGGTCATCAACGTGGGCGCGGCCACCGAGGTCGAGCTCAAGGAGAAGAAGCACCGCGTCGAGGACGCCCTTTCGGCAACCCGCGCCGCGATCGAGGAAGGCATCATCCCGGGCGGTGGCCTGACGATGATCCAGGCGGTTCCTGCGCTCGACAAGTTCGACACGAGCGATATGGGCGAGGATGCGAAGGTTGGCTTCATGATCGTGAAGCGCGCCCTCGAGGAGCCGATCCGCCAGATCGCGACGAACGCCGGGGTCGACGGCAGCATCATCGCCGACAAGGCGAAGAACGAGAAGAAGGGCCAGGGCTTCGACGCGGCCGGCATGGGATGGGTCAACATGATCAAGTCGGGTATTATCGACCCGGCGAAGGTCACGCGCAGCGCGCTGCAGAACGCGGCGTCGATCGCGAGTCTCCTGCTTACCACCGAGTGTGCCATCACCGACCTGCCGGAGAAGGAGGACGCTGCCGCGGCGGCCGCCGGCGCCGGCGGAATGGGCGGCATGGGCGGAATGGGCGGCATGGGCGGAATGATGTAAGTCCATAGGGGGGAAGCCGCGGGCTTCCCCCTTTTTTTCGTGGGGGCAAGGTGACGAGATCCGAGTTTGTGTTCACCATCGGTTTTCAGGGCGACGCTGCGGTCGTGGACAAGCGCGCGCAGCGTCGGTACGGGAAACTCACGACGATGGAGCTCGCGGGCGAAGGCCTCTACCGTGCCGCGTTCTGCTCGGCCATCTTCTCCGGAGACGAAGCGGAGATGAACGAGTTCGTCCGTTTCTTCGCGGAGAAGACGGGTATGGACGATCTGACCGGTGATCGGCTCAAGCGCCTCTTTGGGGTCTACACGGTCCCCGACGAGGTGAAGAAGATTATCGCGGTGTAGATTTGACTGTGCATACCTTTCGTGCTACTTTGGCCGAAATCCGCACACGAGGTAATAGAAATATATGAACCAGCTACTTGCCAACCTGCCGCTCATGATGGCGGCCCCGGGCGCAGACCCTGCGGCAGGCTCCGCGTCGATCGTGCCGACGCTCATCACGTTCGGCCTGGTCTTCGTGATCTTTTATTTTCTGATCATTCGTCCGCAGAACAAGAAGCAGAAGGAAACGAAGAAGATGCTCGCGTCGCTCAAGAAGGGCGACCGCGTCGTCTCGATCGGCGGGATCCACGGAACCATTACGTCGATCAAGGACGATACGGTCGTGCTGAAGACCGACTCGAGCACGAAGATGACCTTCTCCCGCTCGGCGATCTCGAACGTGGTCGAGCAGAGTCGTCCCTCCAAGAAGGCCGAGGCCGTCGAAGACCAGTCCGACGAAGCCGAGGAAGAGACCCAGACCGACGCGGACGAGGATTGAGACGGGTATCCCCCGCTTCGGAGTAAGTCATGAGCAAGAGGTTTCGATTCGTACTCGTGCTGGCGCTCGTGGGCGTCGGCGTCTATTTCCTCTATCCGTCGATCCAGTGGTACTTCTTCGTTCCGGAGTCGGACAAGGAGCTCGCCGCGGGCAGCCGGGGCGATGTACGTGAGTACGCGCAGTCCCGGGCGCGAGACGCCCTCGACGAGCTTACGTCGCTCGCGCAGTCCGACGAGACCGCGCCGCTGCCCGACGAGCACTCGTTTCTGCGCGACGTCGCTCGCGCCAACTACCGGCTGATCGACCGGGAGATCCCCGACGAGTGGACCATCGCCGCGGTGCTCGGGGCGTTCTCGACCGAGCAGGACATCTTCGAAGCGCTCGAGGAGCGCTACGCCGATCGCGTCTTCGCGCTGAAGGACCTCAAGGAGCGGATCATCACGCTCGGGCTCGACCTCGCCGGCGGCATGAGCGTCGTCGTCGAGGCCGACCGCGAGAGCCTCGCCGACAGCCTCGGGCGCCAGCCCACGTCCGACGAGCTCGACGAGTCGATCGACCTCGCGATGACCATCCTCACCTCGCGCATCGACCAGTTCGGCGTTACCGAGCCGATCGTCCGTCGACAGGAAGGCACGAACCGCATCCTCATCGAGGTGCCCGGCGACAACGACCGCTCGCGCATCGAGGCGTATCTGCAGGGCAAGGGAAGCCTCGCGTTTTTCATCGTCGACGACGATGCGACCGCGCAGCTCATCGAGTACCAGCAGCAGAACCCGGGGTACAACCCCGAGGTCGACGGTGTGCCCGACTTCGTTCCGGCCGGCACGGTCGTGCGACCGTACGTCGTTCCGGACCAGTACGGCGTCCTCCAGCTCGTGCGCTACATCGCGATCAAGGATAACGTCGACGAGTTCGGTCTTCCGGGCGAGCACATCACCGAGGCGCGCGTGGGGACCGAGCCGCTGACCAACCAGCCGACGGCCAATTTCGTGCTCGACAGCGCCGGGGCGGAGATCTTCGCGAATCTCACGCGTGCGAACAACGGCGAGACCATGGCGATCGTACTCGACGAGCGTGTGCGCACGCGCGCCGTCATCAACGACCCGATCACCGGCGGTCAGGTACAGATCAGCGGCTTCAACCAGGAGGAGGCGCAGAACATCGCCACCGTCCTGCGGACCGCCGCGCTGCCGGTCGAGCTTCAGATCGTAAGCCAACGCGCGGTCGGGGCGTCGCTCGGGGCGGACGCCGTCCAGGCGGGGTTGCGCTCGATCGCGCTCGGCTTCGGGCTCGTGATCATCTTCATGCTCTTCTACTACCACGGCGCCGGGGTGATCGCGGACCTCGCGCTCATCCTGAACCTGTTCTTCATCGTGAGCATTCTCAGCGTCTTCAATCTGACGCTGACGCTGACGAGCATCGCCGGCGTCATCCTCACGGTCGGTATGGCCGTGGACGCCAACGTCATCATCTTCGAACGAATCAGGGAAGAGTACCGATTGGGCAAGAGTCCGCAGGCGTCGGTCAATTCGGGATTCCAGAAGGCGTTCTGGACGATCATGGACGCGAACGTGACGACCTTCATCGCGGCCCTCTTCCTGAGCCAGCTGGGCACGGGCCCGGTACAGGGCTTCGCCATCACGCTCGCCGTCGGCATCGTCTCGTCGATGTTCACCGCGCTCTTCCTCTCCCGGCTCATCTTTGACTTCGGGACCGAAGTGCTGCGGCGCAGCAGGCTCAGCCTTGGTTGGGGGGTCCGATGAAAACGGTACGGTTCACCAAGATCCGATTCATAATGATCGCCGTCTCGGTGCTCGTCATCGCAGGCGGCCTTGCGGCGACCCTCCTCCAGGACGGCTTCAACCTGGGCGTCGACTTTCAGGCGGGCCTGAGCCTGCGCGTTGAAGTCGATAATCCGGACGCGTTCACCGAGTCGGTCCGGGCCGCGGTCGCCGGCATCGAGGGCACGCAGGTACAGCGTGTCGGCGACGAGGATGCAAGACAGTTCGTGATTCGCGTTCGCGATGCCGGTGAGATCGACTCGTTCAGCGCGGTCATGAGCGAGCGCATCCTGAACGCGCTTGCCTCCGACTTCGGTTCCGGTTCGGTGACCGAGCTCGAGAACAACTTCGTAGGGCCACGGTTCAGCGAGGACCTTACCCGGAATACGATGCTGCTCACGTCGCTCGCGCTCGGGCTCATCCTCGTCTACATATGGTTCCGGTTCCGCCTCGGCTACGCCGCGGCGTCGATTTCGGCGCTCGTGCACGACGTCGCGTTCATACTCGTGTTCATCGGGACCTTTCAGATCGAGGTTTCGACCGCGACGATCGCCGCGATTCTGACGATCATCGGCTACTCGCTGAACGACACGATCGTCATCTTCGACCGGATCCGTGAGAACGAACAGCTCATGCGCGAGAGCGGCTTCGAGACGATCATCAACGCGTCGATCACGCAGAGCCTGAGCCGCACGCTCATCACGTCCGTTACGACGTTGCTCGCGGTCACCGCGATCTACATCTTCGCGACGGGGACCGTGCAGCTCTTCGCGCTCAACCTGATCGTAGGCGTGATCGTGGGTACCTACTCCTCGGTCTTCGTGGCCTCGCCCGCGCTCCTCGGATGGCGCCGCGCCGCGCGCAAGCGCCGGACGAAGCAGGAGTCCGTTCGCCGTGGTGCGCCGGTCAGCGAGAAGCGCCTCGAGCAGGCGAAGCAAGCCGCGCCGTCCGAGGAGACGCAGATCAGCGCGGCCGAGAAGGAGCGCGTGCTCGAGGAGATCCGCAAGAAGCGGGCGACCTCGAGCGGTCGCAGCACGAGCCGGTCGAAGCGCAAGAAGAAGTAGCGCGAAGCGATCGAGGCCGCGCGACCATCGCCGCCGAACGAGCCGAGCCCCGGAAAACCGGGGCTCGTTCTGTCTCGTTCGCCCGGCTGGGCAATTGTCTCGGGTCGGGGACGTTACTACATTCCACGGAGCGAGGGAATATGGCAGCCAGTACGGAAAAGACGAAGCGGGCGCTCGGGGTGGACTTTGTCGAGCTCGCCCGCGCGGTGTTCGGCGAAGCGGTCGAGTCGGTCATCGTCTACGGGAGTTTTCTGAAGACGACGTTCACACCCGGCGCATCAGACGTGAACGTGCTCGTCGTCGTGGGCGAGGGACACGAGCCCGCGCTCCGCGAGCTCGGTCGACGCGGACGGCGGCTGATGCGGACGCATCGTATCACGCCGCTCGTGTTGACGCGCCGCGAGTTCGTGACGTCGGCAGACGTCTTCCCCATGGAGTATCTCGACATGGTCGAGACGCACGAGGTGCTCTACGGCCCGGACGTCACGCGCGACCTTGAGATCAGCAGGGCGAATCTGCGCCACGAGACCGAGCACCAGCTTCGCGGCAGCCTCGTGACGCTGCGGCAGCTCGCCGTCGTCGCCGGCCGGCCGAGGCCGTTTCGCAAACTGCTGCTGCGACGCAGACTCGAGGAGTGGTACGGTTCGCTCGCCGCGATCCTGCGCGGGCTTCTGCGTCTCCACGACGTGACGGAGGTGCCGCAGGCGTCCGACGAGCTGGTCAGGGAGATCAACCGTGTCCTGGGCCTCGAGCCGGGTCCGATCCTCGGGCTCCTCGCGTGTCGCGAGGGCGAGTGTCCGGACAGCGTCGAGCTGATCGACGGGCTGCTCGAGCGCCTCGCCCGGCTCGTGGAGATCGTCGACGCCGGTCCCGGCGCCGCGGACACGAAGGGGTCGTCATGAGGACGCTGCGAACCGCGCTGCTCGTCCTCGTGCTTCTTGCCGCCGCGGGGGCGGCGATCGTCGCCCAGGAGCTCCCGTCGCCGCAAGGCTTCGTGAACGACTTCGCGGGGGTGATCCCGTCCGAAGACGAAGCAGCCATGCGGGGGATCATCACCGCCGTGCGCGAGCAGACCGGCGCCGAGATCGCCGTGGTCACCGTGGAGTCCATGGCCCCGTACGCTACGATCGAAGACTACGGAGTCGCGCTCGCCGAAGCGTGGGGCGTCGGATCCGAGGCCGACGACGCGGGCGCGATTCTGATCGTGGCGCTCGAGGAGCGGGAGGTGCGACTCGAGGTCGGCTACGGGCTCGAAGGAGCGATCCCCGACGGACGAGCCGGAGCCATCCTCGACGACTACGTGCTTCCCGACCTGCGGAACAACGACTTCGGCCCCGGGCTGCTGAACGGCGTCGCCGCGGTCGCGGAGGTCGTCGCCGACGAGTACGGGGTGACGCTCACCGGCGTGCAGGCCGAGCCGCGCCGGGCGGCGGGCGGCTCGTCGACGCTCGACGCGGGCGACCTCTTGTACGTCCTGTTCCTCCTCGTGTTCGTGGGCGGTCGATGGTTCTTCTGGCCGCTGCTCTTCGCGGGGCGACGCCGGGGGATCTTCGGCGGCGGCTTCGGGTCGGGCGGGCACTCGAGCCCGTCGCGGTTCAGCGGTTTTGGTGGCGGCGGCTTCGGCGGCGGCGGAGCGTCGCGCGGATTCTGAGCTCACGGCGGGCACGACTCGTCGGAACGGATAGGAGCATCTATGGCACGCAGTTCGAAGGGCTGGATCGCGCCCGTCGCGATCATCATCATCCTCGTTGTCATCGGGATTTTCTGGTTCGTTGGCCAGCAGAACTCGCTTATCACGCTCGAGGAGAGCGTCGACGCGGCGTGGAGCGAGGTAGACAATCAGCTCCAGCGGCGAAGCGACCTGATCCCGAACCTCGTGGCGACCGTACGCGGGTTCGCCGAGCAGGAGGAGGAGGTCTTCACCCAGATTGCCGACGCCCGCGCCCGGCTCGCCGGAGCCGGGTCGGTGGGCGAGACCGCGGAGAGCTATGGAGAGCTGCAGAGCGCGCTCTCGCGTCTGCTCGTGGTCGTGGAGAACTACCCTCAGCTTCGGTCGAACGAGAACTTCATCAGACTCCAGGACGAGCTCGCCGGCACCGAGAACCGGATCGCCGTCGCGCGACGTCGCTACAACGAGTCGGTCCAGCAGTTCAACACGAGGATCAGGCTCTTCCCCGCGCGGATCGTCGCGAACCGGCTCGGGCTCGAGCAGCGCGAGTACTTCGAGATCGACGAAGAAGCGCGTGAGGTGCCCACGGTCGACTTCGGCGATGAGTAGCCCAAGGCTGAGCCTGGCCGTGCAGAACGCGAAGCGTTCCTGCGTAGCCCAAGGCGGAGCCTTGGGCTCAGATAGCGAACCAGAGCCGCCGTCCCCAGATGTCGTGCCAGAAGTGCATCACCGGCGGCCACAGCGGTTCGGCGAGCGTCCCCTCCCAGCCGTTCAGGCGACAGAGAAGATCGGCGACGATCTGCGGATTCGCGGCGGCGACGTTGATCCGCTCCGCCGGGTCCCGCCGAAGGTTGTAGAGCTCGTAGCGCGCCGAGCCTTCGGCGACCGCCGGGGACCGTTCGGTCGCCACGATGAGCTTCCAGTCGCCGCGGCGCACCGCCTTGTTGTACCCGCTGCGCCAGTAGAGCGCGTCTGCGGGACGGCCGTCGGCCTCGCCGGTGAGGAAGGGTAGCAGGTCAACACCGTCGAGCGCGAGCCGGCCCGGGCGTGGCGTCGGTGCGTCCGGTATGGTCGCGGCGTCGACGGTCGCGGCGTCGACGGTCGCGAAGACGTCAAGCAGCGAAACCGGCTCGGCGTAGACGGTCCCCGGCTCGACGACACCCGGATACCGGATCATCAGCGGTACGGCCATCCCGCCCTGAAAGGTCGTGAACTTGCCGCCGGCGAACGGCTCGTTGTCGGTGACGCCCAGGTAGGAGGCGCCGCCGTTGTCGCTCGTGAAAATCACCATGGTGTTATCTGCGATGCCCGCATCGTCGATCGCGTCCAGCACGGTTGCCACCGCGTCGTCGAAGGCGGCGATCATCGCCGCGTAGGTGCGGCGTACCGGGTCGTCGATCGCGTCGAAGCGGTCGTGGTAGCGCTGCGGCGCCTGAAGCGGCGTGTGCGGCGCGCTGAAGGGCAGGTAGAGGAAGAACGGATCTTCGGCGTTGGCCTCGATGTAGTCGGCCGCGAGCCCGGCGAACCGGAAGGTGAGGTACTCGTCCTCCTCGACGACCTCGTCGTTGTGCACGATCGCCGCGCGCCCGTTTCGACCCGTAGACCACATATGGCGGTCCGAGAAGTCGTCGATGGGCGTGTCCACGATCCGCGGGTCGTCGGCCGGCGAGTAGAGCGAGAACGCCTCGTAGAAGCCGTAGTGCTCGTCGAATCCGCGCTCGAGCGGTCCGTACGCCTCCTCGAGCCCCAAGTGCCATTTGCCGTACGCCGCGGTGCGGTAGCCGCGCGCGCGCACCAGGTCGGCGAGCGTGACTTCGCTCGGCGGAAGTCCCTGGCGCGCGATCGCCTCGCCGTCGGGGATAGGCGCCGGCGCGACGGGCGTCATGTGGTCGGTGTCGATCGCGTAGCGGAAGGCGAGGTACTCGAGCCGGTTGCGCGCGTAACGGTCGTGCGGCTGGAGCTCGAACCCGGAGCGCTGCTGATAGCGGCCGGTGAGGAGCGCCGCGCGGGAGGGCGCGCAGATCGTGGCGGTCGCGTGCGCGGCGGTAAAGGTGGCTCCGTCGGTGCCGATGCCGTCGATCGCCGGCGTCGCCACCGGTCCCGCGCGGTTATAGCGGGAGATGTCGGTGAGCGCGAGATCGTCGGCGACGATGAGGACGATCCGCGGCGGCGGGGAGACAGGCGCAGAGCCGCGCGAGCGAAATCGGCCTGCGTACGCGCGCTGGGCCTCGAGATACTCGTCCTTGAGGCGGAGCGCCTCCTCGTCCTCCTCGATCGCCCACTGGCGGCTCGACAGCGGCCAGAGCAGCCATGCGAGCAGCGCGGCGGCGGTAACGAGCGCAGCGACGAGGACGAAACGACGCGGTCGTGGAAGGTGTGCCATTGGGGATGGATGATGCCATGGGTCGCCCGGTGCGGCAAGCGGCGCTCGCCTTGGTGCGCGCGACGGCTCGTGGTATCCTTGCGCGCAGATGAGCGAGGACCGAATCGATTTCTCCGCGAAGGCGGGCTTCATCTGCGACATGGACGGCGTGATCTACCACGGGAACCGTCTGCTCGCGGGGGCACAGCGTTTCGTCGCGTGGCTGAAGGCGAACGACAAGAAGTTTCTCTTTTTGACGAACTCCTCCGAGCGCAGCCCGAAGGAGCTCTGCCAGAAGCTCTCGCGCCTGGGGATCGAGGTGGGCGAAGAGCATTTCTATACGAGCGCGCTCGCGACGGCGGAGTTTCTCGCGAGCCAGACGCACGGCGGAAGCGCCTACGTCATAGGCGAGGCGGGGCTCATCAACGCGCTCTACAACGCGGGCATCACGATGAACGACGTGAATCCCGACTACGTCGTGGTGGGCGAGAGTCCCTCCTACAGCTACGCCAAGATCGAGAAGGCGGTGCGGCTCGTGCTCGCGGGCGCCCGGCTGGTCGGGACCAACCCGGACGTGACCGGCCCGGGGCAGGACGGCATCGTGCCGGCCTGCGGCAGCCTCATGGCGCCGGTGGAGCTCGCGACCGGGAGCAAGGCGTACTACGCCGGCAAGCCGAACCCGCTCATGATGCGCCAGGCGATCAAGCGGCTCGCGTGTCGACGCGAGGAGTCGGTGATCGTGGGCGACCGGATGGATACGGATATCGTGGCCGGCGTCGAGTCGGAGATCGATACCGTGCTGGTCCTGAGCGGAGTCACCTCGCGCGACGACCTCGTGCACTTCGCCTACCGGCCCCGGGTGGTCTTCGACGGCGTCGGCGAGATCTGCGGGGGCGAGGAATGAAGCTCGCGTCGGTATCCTACGGGGGCGCGCCGGCGGTCCCACGCGAAGCGGACGCCGACGTCCCGGCGCTCGTGATGCTGCACGGTCTGTTCGGCTCGGGCGATAACCTGCGCGGGCTCGGGCGCGCGTTCGAGGACGGTTTCACCGTCGTCTACCCGGATCTCCCGAACCACGGCGACTCGCCGCACAGCGACGACGTCTCCTACGGCGTCCTCGCCGACGCGGTTGCGAGCCTGATCGAGCGCAGCGACTTCCCCCGCGCGGCGGTCGCCGGTCACTCGATGGGCGGCAAGGTCGCGATGCGGCTCGCGCTCGACCGGCCGGACCTGGTCGCGGCGCTCGTCGTGCTCGACATGGCGCCCCGCCGCTACGAGCCCTCGCACGGCGCGATCTTCGACGCCCTGCTCGCGCTCCCGGTCGACGAGGTCGAAAGCCGCGCGGACGCCGACCGCATGCTCGCCGACGCCATCCCCTCGCGTCCGGTGCGGTCGTTTCTGCTGAAGAATCTCGTGAAGGACGACGGCTCCTACCGGTGGCGGCTCAACCTCCCGGTCCTCAAGCGCGAGTACGCAACGATTCTCGGCTGGGAGGGCGAGGGCGCCTACGAGGGACCCGCGCTCTTCGTAGGCGGCTCCGAGTCGAAGTACCTCGATCCCGGGCGCGACGACGAGCTCGTCCACGAGCACTTCCCGCAGGCGCGGATCGAGATGCTCGACGGTGCCGGGCACTGGACCCACAGCGAGCGCCCGGACGACGTGCGATCGCTCGTCTCCGGCTTTCTCGCGACGGCGACAAGGGCCGCCCGGTGAAGGTAACGCCGGGAAAGCCCCTGCCGCTCGGCGCGAGCGCGGATGCAACCGGGGTGCAGTTCGCCGTGTTCAGCAGGCACGCCACCTCGGTGACGCTCTGCCTCTTCGACGAGGCGCGCCAGGCGCTGCCGTCTCGCGAGATCGGCCTCGATCCGCGCGTGCACCGCACCGGCGACGTATGGCACGCGCACGTGGAAGGCATCGGCGCCGGCCAGCTCTACCTGCTCCGTGTCGACGGGCCGTGGGACCCGACCCGCGGACATCGGTTCAACCGCAACCTCTTCCTCGTCGACCCGTACGCGCGCGCGCTGACCGGCGGTTTCGAGTGGGGGCTCGCGCGCCAGTACGGCTACGACCCGGACTCGCCCGACGGCGACGCGGCGCGCAACACGCGCACCGACCTCACCGCCGCGGGCATCCCCAAGTGCATCGTCGTCGACGACGACTTCGACTGGCAGGGCGACCGGCCGCTCAACTACCCGCTTCGCAAGAGCGTGATCTACGAGGCGCACGTGCGCGGGCTCTCGGCGCATCCATCGTCGGGGGTCGATCATCCGGGAACCTACCGCGGCGTGATCGAGCAGATCCCCTACCTTGAAAGCCTTGGCATCACGAGCGTCGAGCTCCTGCCGGTGCACGAGTTCGACGAGTTCGAGATCGCGCGGTCGAACCCGCAAACGGACGAGCGGCTGCGCAACTACTGGGGGTATTCGACCGTTGCCTTCTTCGCCCCCAAGGCGACGTACGCGGTGGACGGGAGCGCCGGCGGGCAGGTCGCCGAGTTCAAGGAGATGGTGCGCGAGCTTCACCGGGCCGGGATCGAGGTGGTCCTCGACGTCGTGTTCAACCACACCTCCGAAGGCAACGAGTACGGCCCGACGCACTCGTTCCGCGGGATCGACAACGCGATCTACTACCTGCTCGAGTCGAACGGCAGGCGCTACCGCGACTACGCCGGTACGGGGAACACGCTCAACTGCAATCACCCGGTCCTGCGCTCGTTCATCCGCGACTGCCTCCACTACTGGGTCGTGGACATGCACGTGGACGGGTTCCGGTTCGATCTGGGGTCGATCCTCGGGCGCGACCGGCACGGCAACCTGATGGAGAACCCGCCGCTGCTCGAATCGATCGCCGACGACCCCATCCTTCGTGACACCAAGCTCATCGCCGAGGCGTGGGACGCCGGCGGGGCGTACCAGGTGGGTTCGTTTCCGGGAGGCCGATGGGCCGAGTGGAACGACCGCTACCGCGACGACGTACGCCGGTACTGGCGCGGCGATCGTGGGGTGACCGCTCCCTTCGCGACGCGCTTCGCCGGGAGCTCGGACCTCTACCTCCGCGACGGCCGCAAGCCGTTCCACAGCATCAACTTCGTTACCTGTCACGACGGCTTCACGATGCGCGACCTCGTCTCGTACGCGCGCAAGCGCAACGATGCGAACGGCGAGCACAGCCGCGACGGCATGGACGAGAATCACTCGGCGAACTACGGGGTCGAAGGCGACACCGCCGACCGTGCGATCGAGGCGGTCCGTCTGCGCCAGCAGAAGAACATGCTCGCGACGCTCCTGCTCTCGCTCGGTACCCCCATGATTCTCGGCGGCGACGAGTTCGCCCGCTCGCAGCGAGGGAACAACAACGCGTACTGCCAGGACAACGAGCTCTCGTGGTTCGACTACGACCTCGTTCGCGAGCACGAGGCGCTCGTCGAGTTCACGCGCAAGCTCGTCCGCTTCCGGCTGCACCATCCGGCCTTCCTGCGGCCGGAGTTCTACACCGGGCACGACACCGACTTCAACCGGATGCCGGACATCACCTGGTATACCGAATCGGGTGAGGCGGTCGACTGGGCGGCCGTGGGACGCACGCTCGCGCTGCGCATAGACGGCAGCCACGCGGAGATCATGGCCGACCGTGACGACAACGACTTCTTCGTCGTCTTCAACGCCGCGGCGCAGCGGGTCCGCGTCGCGCTCGGCGACCCGCCGCCCGGTAAGCGCTGGCACCGCGTCATGGATACCGCGCTCGAACACCCGGACGACCTCATCGCGGAGGGCGCGGCCGAGCCGGAGCTGCGCGACGCCTACTCGTGCGCCGCGAGGAGTACCGTGCTCTTCCTCAGTCGCTGACCGCGGCACGCCAGGCGCGCGGGCTCGTCCCGGCGCTCTTTCATAGGACACTACGTCGGTGTAAGCTGCGAGACGATATCCGAGTCCTACCACCCGCTCGTCACGACCGACGGCGGGCCGTGCGGCGGATGGGTAGGCGCGGCACACTGACCGATCGCAACGACACAGAGGAGCACGCATGAAGACGATCACCCCCATCCGCGAGAAGTGGTCCGGGACGATGACCGACCGCGAACGATTCAACCGGCAGATGCACTACGAGCCTGTCGACCGCTGCTTCAACATGGAGTTCGGGTACTGGGCGGAGAACTTCCGGCAGTGGTCGCTCTTCACCGAGAACGGGATCACCACCAACGACGAGGCAGACGTCTTCTTCGCCTTCGACCGGATCGAGACCTACCACCCGCCGGTCTGGATGAGCCCGCCGTTCGAGAAACGGACGATCAGCGAGACCGAGGACAAGCGGATCGTGATGAACGCCGACGGCCTGCTCGCGGAAGTCCCCAGGGACGACCACGCGACGATCCCGCATTTCATGGAGGCGACGATCAAGACGCCCGAGGACTGGAGGCGCGAGAAGGAGATCCGCTTCCGCCGCGACGATCCGGCGCGGAAGATCGACGTCGACGAGCTCGCGCGTCGTCACCCGCGCGAGCGCGACTATCCGCTCGCGATCTGGGCAGGCTCGATGATGGGCAAGATCCGCGACATGCTCACCTTCGAAGGCATCGCGTTCGCGATCTACGACTACCCGGAGATGCTCGAGGATATGGTCGAAACCGCGTGCGTGCTCGTCGAGGACGCGCTCGACCAGGTATTGGGGAAGATCGACTTCGATCTCGCCGCCGGCTGGGAGGACATCGCCTTCAAGCAGGGGCCGATCGTATCGCTCGACTTCTACCATCGGGTCGTCGTCCCGCGGTACACGCGAATCGGGAAGAAGCTCAACGACGCGGGCATCGACATCTGGTACACCGACTGCGACGGCGACGTCAGGCCGCTCATCCCCGGCATGCTCGAGTCGGGGCTGAACACGATGTTCCCGTGGGAAGTCAACAGCTCCGGGCACCCGGGAGAGACGCTCGAGCGGTTCGGGACCGATCTGCGCATCATGGGCGGCGTCGACAAGATGGTGCTCGCGGCCGGACGCGAGGCGATCCGCGAGTACATGGATTCGCTCGCGCCGCTCGTCGAGCGCGGCGGGTTCATCCCCTTCTGCGACCACCGCTGTCCGCCCAACGTTCCCGAGGAGGACTACCTCTACTACCTCGACCTGAAGGAGCAGATGTTCGGGATGTAAAGGCATCCGATTCGCGCTATACTCCCCGCGGAGGAGGACGCATGAAACGGACGATCCTTGGCGCGGGGCTCATTCTCGCGGTCGCGCTCGCGGTGCTCACCGGGTGCGCGAGCTCCGAGGCGCGCGCCGCGCGCAGCGGCGACATCGACGCGCTGCATGAGTACGTGGCCGACGGGGGCGACGTAAACGCGCCGCAGCGCAACGGCCGCACCCTGCTGATGATCTCGACCGAGGCCGGGCAGGTCGAATCGGTTCGATACCTCCTCGACAACGGCGCGCTCGTCGACGCGCGCGACGAGCGAGGCCAGACCGCGCTCCACTACGCCGCTGCCTCGGGCCGACAGCCGATCGCGCAGCTGCTCGTCGACCGCGGTGCCGACGTGGACGCGCGCGACAACGGTGGTGTCACCCCGCTCATGGTCGCAGCCGGCGGCGGGCACGTTGCCGTGGTCGACGTGCTGCTCGCTTCCGACGCACGACCCGACGAACGCGACAACGACGGCGAGACCGCGCTCTTCCGCGCGGTGCGCGCGAACAACCGCGCGATCGTCGACTCGCTTATCGCAGCCGGCGCCGACCCGACGGTGACCGACGCGCAGGGCACCACGATGCTCTTCCTCGCGCTCACGAACGACCGCATCGTCATCGCCGAGCTGCTCCTCGAAAACGGCGTGGACGTGAACCGGCCGAACTCGAGCGGCGCGGCGCCCATCCACGTCGCCGCGGCCAACGGCGCGGCGGCGGTCGTGGACACGCTCCTCTTCTACGGAGCCGACCCGAGCGTGCGCGACGCCGAGGGGCGTACGACCGTCTTCATCGCCGCGCGGGCCGGCAACCTCGACGTCCTCGCTCTGCTCCTCGAGCGCGGCGGCGATCCGAACACGCCGGACAACAGCGGCGTAGCTCCGCTCATGGCCGCGGTGGAGTCCGGTTCCGAGCAGGTCGTCCGCGAGCTTCTCGCCTATCGCGCGAGACCGGACATTCAGGACGATCGCGGACGCACGCCGCTTCTGATCGCGACGCGGGCGGACAACGAGGGAATCGTGCGCGCGCTCCTCGACGCGGGCGCCGACCCGTCCATCGCGTCGCGCGACGGGGTGGCGCCGCTGCTTCTCGCGCTCGAGCGCAGCGCCCGTCGGCCGGGCGGTCTCACGCCGATCGCGGAGCTCCTCTACGACGCCGACCGACGGACCTCCGCGCGCGGCGCGTTCGCCGAGTCGATCGCCTTCCTCGCGGCGGAGTCCGGCAATACGGAGGTCATCCGCGCGCTGCTCGATATGGGTCTCCCGCGCGACGCGCGCTCGGACGACGGCGAGACGCTGCTCACCGCGTCGGTCGCGAACCCGGAATTCGCCCGCGCGCTCCTGCAGAACGGATTCCCCGTCGACGGAACCAACGCTTCCGGAGAGACCGCTACGATCATCGCCGCGCGGGACGGGTACGAGGACACGCTGCGGCTGCTGTTGCAGGGCGGCGCCAACCCGAACGCCACCGCAGCGGACGGCGTAACCGCGCTCATGCTCGCCTCCGCGCAGCCCAATACCGAGCTCGTCCGCCAGCTCCTCCTCGCGAACGCGACCGTGTGGGCGCGCGACCGCGGCGGCAACACGGCGATCCACTACGCCGCGCGAAGCGGTTCGCCGCAGACCGTACGGCTGCTGCTGACCGCCGGCGCCGACCCGAACGCCACCAACTCCGACGGTGACCAGCCGGTCGAGCTCGCCGAGGAAAACCCCGACGGCGAGGAGATCATCCGGATTCTGCTGACCGCCGGCGCGACCCCGCCGCCGGAAGACGAGGGTGAGACGTCTGGCGGCGACGACGGCGAGGGCGACGAGGTGGCAGACGACGACGGCGGCTCGGAGGATGGCGACGAAGGGCGCGGCGGTGGGGGGCGCGGTGACGGTCGGCCCGAACCGCCGGCGACGCGGAACGTCCTCTTCGCCGGCGAGCGGCTTCCCGCGAACCCGGAGGGCACGACCGTCGTCGTTGCCGACTACACGAGCCGCGTTCCTGCGATCTGGGACCGGCGCCTGCGGTCGAAGGAGAACCGGCAGACGGTGACGCTCTTCGTCGACAACTGGTACGGCGCGCAGATCGAGGTCTTCAAGATCAGCGAGGACGGCAGGCCGCTCGGCGTGGGGCGACCGACCCCGTTTACGTCGCTCCGCGTTCCTTCGCGCCAGGGCAACGTCTTCGCCTTCTACGGCGTTGACGGCACCTATTTCGGGCACTACACGACCACCGGCGCCGGCGAGCAGCGCGTCCGTCTCGAAGCCGACCGGTAGGGGGAGTATACGCGTGACATCTCGAGAACGCTGGCAGGCGGCGCTCGCGCACCGGGCCACCGACCGCATGCCCACCGACTACTGGGGCACGCCCGAGATCACCCGGAAGCTCCTCGCGCACTTTGGACTCGAGTCCGAGCGTGAGCTCTGGGTGCGCCTGGGCGTGGATAAGGTCCACCACCTGAACGGTCGCTACGTCGGCCCGCCGCTCGAGCAGGGGGCCGACGTCTGGGGCGTCCGGCACCGGACCGTCGAGCACGCCGACGGCGCGGGCACCTACTCCGAGCCGGTGAACCATCCCTGGGCCGATTTCGAAACGGTCGACGAGCTCGAGGCGAACGTCACCTGGCCGTCGCCCGACTGGTGGGATTACGGCGATGTGCCCGCGCAGATCGAGGAGATAGGCGAGTACCCGCGCCACGGCGGCGGGTCGGAGCCGTTCCTCAGGTACTGTCATCTTCGCGGGATGGAACAGGCGTATATGGACCTCGTGCTCAACCCGGAGCTCGCCCACCACTGCATCACGAAGCTCTACGACCTCGCCCACGAGAGCACGACGCGCCTGCTCGAGGCCGCGAACGGCGGTGTGGACTTCATCTACGTCGCCGAGGACATGGGCAGCCAGTCGAGCCTCCTCTTCAGCCCGCAGCAGATCGAGGAGTTCTTCGTCCCCGGGTTCCGGCGCATGATCGAGCTCGGTCACTCCGCCGGCGCGAAGGTCTTCCACCACTCCGACGGCGCGGTGCGCCCGATCATCCCGCGGATGGTCGAGCTGGGCATCGATATCCTCAACCCGATCCAGTGGCGCTGCGACGGCATCGACCGCGCCGAGCTGAAATCGGCCTTCGGCGACCGGCTCGTCTTCCACGGCGCGATGGACAACCAGGAGACGCTGCCCTTCGGCACGCCGGAGGATGTCCGCAAAGAGGCCGAGGAGAACATCGCGACGCTCGGCGCCGGCGGCGGCTACATCCTCGCCCCCTGCCACAACCTGCAGTCGATCACACCGGTGGAGAACGTCGTGGCGATGTACGAGGCGGTAACTCGGGCTTGACAACCCAGCCCCGATTGCCGTTACTTGATGCAGAGCGTTGACGGAGACGAGTACCGTCGATTCTGACCGAGAGAGAGGGATTCCGAATCCGATTCGGTTCGGCAGGCTGGAAGAATCCTGGTCAAGGCGACGCGAAAACCACTCCTGAGCTGCCGACGGAAAGCGGCCCTTCAGGGTGGCGGCGCGAGCCGCACGCGAGTAAGCCCGGCCGGATCGTCCACGAGACGGACGCAAGTGAGTGCGTCGCGGGAGAGATAACCCGCGGCGAACCAAGGTGGAACCGCGGAGCAGAGGCGAAGGCCCCTGTCTTCGTCCTTGGGATCCGATCGCGAGGCGACCGGTCCGGGGAGAAGGCAGGGGCCTTTCTATGGGCGGCGGCCTCGCCCGCCGCTGCAGGCGGCAGAGGAGGTAGCAATGGCCGACGTAGCAGAGAAGAACGAAAAGGCGCAGGCACACGACGAGAAGCTCCATCGGATTCGCCACTCGACCGCGCACATCATGGCGGAGGCGGTCCTGCGGAAGTTCCCGGAGGCGAAGATCGCGATCGGACCGGCAATCGAGCACGGGTTCTACTACGACTTCGACCTGCCGCGCTCGCTCTCCACCGAAGACCTCGAGGAGATCGAGGCGAACATGCGCGACATCGTGAAGGAAGACCACGAGTTCGAGCGCGAGGTGGTCGACCGGAAGAAGGCCGAGGAGCTCTTCGCCGATCAGCCGTACAAGCTCGAGATCCTGCACGACCTGCCGGAGGGCGAGGAGGTGTCGATCTACAAGGTCGACGAGTTCACCGACCTCTGCCGCGGGCCGCACGTGGAGAGCACGAAGCAGATCCATCCGAAGAGCTTCAAGCTGCTGAGCGTCGCCGGCGCGTACTGGCGTGGCGACGAGAAGCGGCCCATGCTGCAGCGCATCTACGGCACCGCGTGGGAGAACCCGAAGGAGCTGCGGCAGCACCTCGACTGGCTCAAGGAGGTCGAGAAGCGCGACCACCGCAAGATCGGGCGCGACCTGGATCTCTTCAGCGTTCACGAGGAAGCCGGGCCGGGCATGATCTACTGGCACCCCAAGGGAGGCCGGATCCGCCAGGCGGTCGAGGACTACTGGCGCGAAGCGCACCGCCGCGACGGGTACGAGATCCTGCACACGCCGCACATCGGCAAGAGCTGGCTCTGGGAGACGAGCGGGCACCTCGACTTCTACGCCGACGGTATGTACCCGCCCATGGAAATGGACAAGTCGGACTACTACGCGAAGCCGATGAACTGTCCCTTTCACATCATGATCTACAAGACGGGCGTACGCAGCTACCGCGACCTGCCGCTGCGCTGGGCGGAGCTGGGAACGGTCTACCGGTACGAGAAGTCGGGAACGCTCCACGGCCTGTTCCGCGTGCGCGGCTTCACGCAGGACGACGCGCACATCTTCTGCACCCCCGACCAGGTCGAGGACGAGATCCTCGAGGTGCTGCGGTTCAGCCTGCGCATGTGGAAGGCGTTCGGCTTCACCGACCTCAAGGCGTACCTCGCGACGAAGCCGGAGAAGTCGGTCGGCGAAGACGAGAAGTGGGACCAGGCGCTCGAAAGCCTGCGCAAGGCGATCGACGCGGAGGGTCTGCCGTACGAGATCGACGACGGGGGCGGCGCGTTCTACGGACCGAAGATCGACCTCAAGATCAAGGACGCGCTCGGCCGCGAGTGGCAGCTGACGACGATCCAGTTCGACTTCAACCTGCCCGAACGGTTCGACATCTCCTTCGTCGACTCCGACGGCAAGGAGAAGCGGCCGTACATGGTGCACCGCGCGCTTCTCGGATCGCTCGAGCGCTTCTTCGGCGTGCTGATCGAGCACTACGGCGGCGCCTTTCCGGTGTGGCTCGCGCCGGTTCAGATGGTGACGATCCCGGTCGCACCGGCGTTCAACGACTACGCGTCGAAGGTCGCCGACCAGCTCTCGCGCGCCGGTTTCCGCGTTGAGGCAGATCTCTCCGACGGCCGGATGGGCGCGAAGATCCGCTACCACCAGTCGCAGAAGGTGCCCTACATGCT
>CAYWJH010000032.1:0-31463 GCA_964458555.1 uncultured Spirochaetaceae bacterium
GGTCGGCTGCGGCCGTCGCGTCGGTGCCGAACGCGGCGCAGCTCGGACTCGGCGTGCGGCTCGCAGCCCGCGCGGAACCGGCTCGGTGGCTCCGGGTAAGCGCTCTGGCGAGCCTTTCCTCGCCCGATCTACTCGATTTCTCGGGCGACCGGGTAGGTCCTCCCGCCCGGTGGCAGGCGGAAGCCGCGGTGGGCCGGCGTCTCGCGCTCGCTCTCGGTGCCGAGCGCGCCTATTCGGCGCCGGAGGCGGCGTACGCAGCGGTCGCGTTGATGCCTCAGCGGCTGTCGACCGCGCGCACCGACTGCACGGTCCGCGTGTCGCTCCGCCCGGGGCGCGCGCGGGTGGCAGGCGAGGGGGAACAGACGCGCGATGAGCCGCTCGTAAGGCTTCGCTCGGCGTCGGTCGGGGGGCTGGTGCGCGCCGAACCCGACGCGCCGCTCGGGTGGCGCGCGGACCTACGGACGGCGCTCGCGCTCGCGGCGGGCGCCGTCGAGATCGAACCGTCGCTTCGGCTCGACGCGGCGGACGGGGCGCGGTTTCGGGTCCGTACGGTGCTGCGCCGCCGGGAGGGATTGTGTGCAGGCGTTCGCGAGGTCGCGGTCGTCGGTCGGCTGGCGTACGAGATCGGAGCGCCGTGGGTCTCCGCCGACGACGAAGCCGGTCGCGGCGAGGGCGGGCTCACTGGCGGTCTCGAGCTGCGGATGGAGCTCGCAAGCGAGAAGGCCCGCGAGGAGGAGACTACAGACCCAGAATGAGCCGCGCGATCTGGAAGTAGATGGTGAGCCCTGCCACGTCGATGATCGTCGCCATGAGCGGACCGGCCATGACGGTCGGATCCGCGCCAAGCCGATGGATCAGAAGCGGCGCGAAGGCGCCCACGAGCGACGAGAATATCACGACGAAGATGAGCGAGGCGCCCACCGCGACCGCGGGCATGAAATCGATGCCCGGCGGCAGGAAGACACCTCGCGCGAGGATGACGAGGCCGAGGATCACGCCCATGAGTACGCCCACCGCGAGCTCCTTTGCGAGCACGCGCCATACGTCGCGAAAGTGCACCTCGCCGGTCGCGAGACCGCGGATCATGAGCGTCGAGCTCTGCGTACCCGAATTGCCGCCGGTCTGCGTGATGACCGGCACGAACCAGATCAGGAAGGTGGCCGCGAGCGTCAGGGGTTGGAACCAGCTCAACACGTTCGTGGTGATCGTGCCGGCGAGGAGCAGGATGATCAGCCACGGAACCCGTTTGCGGATGAGCTTCCAGATCGAGGAGTCGACGTAGCGCTCGGTCGATCCGTCCATGGCGCCCATCTTGTAGACGTCCTCGGTCTGCTCCTCGCGGATGACGTCGATCACGTCGTCGAAGGTGATGATGCCGAGCAGGCGATTGAACCCGTCGACGACCGGGAGCGCGATGAGGTCGTTCGCGTCGAGGATGCGCGCAGCCTCTTCCTGATCTATGTCGTCGCGGACGCTCACGACGTCGGTGGCGACGATCGAGGAGATGGGTTCGGTGTCGTCGGTGAACAGGAGCTCCCGCAGGCTCACGACGCCGACGAGCCGCTTGAGCTGATCGACGACGTAGACGTAGTAGACGGTCTCAACGTCGCCTCCGGTGCGCCGGATGAAGGCGATCGTCTGACCGACGGTGATGTTCGGCCGCACCGCGAGGTAACGCGGCGTCATCAGCCCCGCGGCGTCGTCCTCGTCGAAGCGCAGGAGGAACTGCGTCTCTTCCCGCGCCTCGGCGCTGAGGTTGTTCCAGAGCGCCTCGCGCGCCTCCGACGAGACGGCCTGGATGACGTCGACGAGGTCGTCGGGGTCCATCTCGTCGAAGACCGCGCGCACGTTGTCGATGGGAAGCTGCCCGATCAGCCACTCCTGGTCGTACTCGCTGAGATTGCTGATGAGATCGACCTTGTTCTCGAGGTCGAGCAGCAGAAAGGCGCGGACCGACTGGTCCTCGTCGAGCGCGTGGTAGAGGTCGAGCAGGTCGTGATCTCCCATGTCGTCGAGCATCCCGCGCAGCTCGCTGTCAGCGAGGTCGTCGAAAGATCTGGACACGAGCTCGACATCATGGCTGCTCATACGCCCCCCAATCGCCCACGTAGAGCACTTCGCGTTCGAGCGTGAGCCCGAGCCGCGCGGTTACTTCCCGCTCGACGTGCTCGACTACGCACCGGATCTCGCTCGCGGTCGCGCCGCCGGTGTTGACGACGATGTTCGCGTGCAGGTCGCTCACCTTCGCGCGCCCGATCGTATACCCGCGCAGCCCCAGGCCGTCGATGATCGCGCCGCTCGGCCTGCCGAAGGCGCGGTTGTTCTTGAACACGCTTCCGGCGCACGGGGCGGCGAAGTGCCCCTTGGCGCGCCGGTCGGCCTCGTGCGCGCGCATCGTCGGCCACAACTCCTCCGGCTCACCCGGACGAAGCCGGAAGGAGACCGATGTCATGATAGCCGCCCGGCTCATGAACGGCGAGCGCTTGTAGCCAAAGTCGTCGGCCTGCGGGGCGTAGTGTCCGCGTTCGCCGCGCGGTTCGACGAGGTCGACGCCGGCGAGCACGTCGGAGATCTCGCCCCCGTAGCAGCGCGCGTTCATCCACACCGCGCCACCGGTGCTTCCCGGCATCGCGTAGACGAAGTCGAGCCCGGCGAGCGCGCGGTCGGCGGCGAACGCGGCGACCGCGCTGACGGGTTCGCCGGCGCCGGCTGTGAGCGTCGTCCCCTCGACCCGGATCCCCGACAGCGACGTCGTGTCGATGACGAGACCACGCACGCCGCGGTCGGAGACGAGGATGTTCGAACCGCCGCCGAGGGCGAACCACGGAACCTCGTGCTCGTTCGCCCACGCGAGCAGCGCCGCGACGTCGCCGGCGTCCGCCGGACGCGCGAAGAGATCGGCGGGTCCGCCCACCCGAAACGTCGTGTGCGCGGCGAGCGGCTCGTCGACGCGTAACTCGCCGGCGATGTTGATTTTTCGAGCCCACTCACGTAGCCTTAGCACAGTCCGAGGATACTAAGGATCCCCGGCCAAATCTATGCGAGGGCGCGCAATGGCGCGATGAGACCATGGCACTCAGATTGTTCAATACATTGGGTCGGAAGCTCGAAGAGTTCGTGCCCATCACGAACGACCGTGTCGGGCTCTACTGCTGTGGTCCCACCGTCTACAATTACGCCCACATAGGCAACCTCCGCACCTACGTCTTCGAGGACATCCTTCGCCGCGTGCTCGAGCGGAATGGCTACGAGGTCACGCACGTGATGAATATTACCGACGTGGGGCACCTCACCGACGACGCCGACGAGGGCGAGGACAAGATGCTCGTGGGCGCGCGCGAGCGGGGCATGACCGTCTGGGAGATCGCCGAGCACTTCACGAAGGCGTTCTTCGAGGACATCGGGCGGCTCAACGTGGAGATGCCCACCATCAGCTGCCGGGCAACCGAGCACATCCCGGAGATGCAGCACCTCGTCGAGCGCCTCGAGGATCGGGGTCTGACCTACGAGGGCGGCGGGAACGTCTACTTCAGCATCGACGCCTTTCCGCGGTACGGCGAGCTCGCGCTGCTCGACCGGCAGGAGCTCAGGGCGGGAGCCCGGATCGAGGTCGACTCGGCCAAGAAGAACCCTCACGACTTCGTGCTCTGGTTCACGCAGAGCAAGTTCGAGCACCAGGCGATGCAGTGGGACTCGCCGTGGGGCAGGGGGTATCCGGGCTGGCACCTCGAATGCTCGGCGATGAGCATGAAGTACCTCGGCGAGCACTTCGACATCCACACCGGCGGCGTCGACCACATCAACGTCCACCACACGAACGAAATCGCCCAGTCGGAAGGCGCGACCGGCAGGAAGTGGGTGAACTACTGGCTGCACGGCGAGTTCCTCGTCATGCCAAGCGGCCGGATGGGCAAGTCGGAGGGCAATATGGTTACGCTCTCCACGCTCACCGAGCGCGGCTACGACCCGCTCGACTACCGCTCGTTCCTGCTCGGTGCGCACTACCGTACGCAGCTCACGTTCAGCTGGGAGGCGCTCGACGCCGCTCGCTCGGCGCGCGCGTCGCTGGTCGAGCAGCTGCGCGATCTCGCCGATGGTCTTGACGACTGGTCGCCCGACGCGGACGTATCGCTACAGGAGACGGCGAGCCGGGCGCGCGCGGAGATCGACGAGGCGTTTGACGACGACCTGAACGCCCCGCGGGCGCTCGGGACGCTGCGTGCCTTCCTGAAGGACGCCTCGGTGCCGGCGGCCGAGCGGCTCGCCGTCGCGCTCGACGCGGATGGGGTATTCGGGCTCCGGCTGCGCGAGGCGGTGACAAAGCGCGAGGAGCTCGCCCCGGAGCTCGCGGCGATGATAGCGGAGCGCGAGCAGGCGAGGACAGAGAAGGACTTCGCCCGGGCCGACGCGCTGCGCGACAAGCTGCGCGAGGCGGGCGTCGCGCTCGAGGACACCCCTGCGGGGACGAAGTGGAAGCTGGAGTAGTGTAACCGACCGGCGGGTGGGTTGTTTCAAGTATGCAGTGGTCGTCTCGTGCGGACATCTTTCAGCTCGTTTACCAGCATGTGTACCCGATTATCTTCCGTATCACGTACCGGATCGCCGGCCGCGAGGATGTCGCTGAGGACTTGTGTCAGGAAGCGTTCATCAAGTACTACGAGCGCATCGACACGTTTCCCGACGTTGACCAGGCGAAGTACTGGTTGATTCGAGTCGCCAAGAACCTGGCGCTCAACAGCGCCAAGCGCACGGGTCGCGAGCGCCGCGCGTACGAGCGGGTCTACCACGAGCCGAAGCGGCTCCCGCGCTCGGGCGAGGACGAGGTGATCCGCAAGGAGTCGGAAGAAGAGGTCCAGGCGGCCCTCTCCCGGCTTCCGGAGAAGATGAGGACCGTGTTGGTTCTGAAAGAGTATGGCCAGCTGACCTACAAGGAGATCGGCTCAATCCTTGGCATAACCGAAGGTAATGTGAAGGTGCGGGTGTTTCGCGCGCGCGAGCGGCTGCTCGAGCTGCTCAAGGGAGACGAGGCTGATGCGTCCTGATCGTACACTCCTTTCGGCGTATCTCGACGGAGAGGTGCCCGAACGGTTCGTCGGCGAGATCGAGGCTGCGATCGAGCACGATCCGGAGGTCCGTGCCGATTACGAAGAGCTGCGCGGGCTGAAGTCGCTGCTCGGCCAGGAGCCGCCGGTCGACGTCGCCGCGAGCGCGGCGCGCAGCTGGGCGGTCGTGCAGGAGCGAATCGGCGAGAGCGAGCCGCACCGGGATGTCTGGCACCGTCGCGTCTCCTTGCCGCTGCCGGTTCTCGCCGCGGCGGCGACCGTGCTCCTCGCGCTCGTCGGCGTGCTCGCGTGGGCGCTCATTCCCGCCGGCTCGCCGGGCGACGACGTGCTCGCGCGCGGGAACGACGTGGACGTCACGATCCGCGTCGATGGGTCCAACGTGGAGCACGTCTTGCAGTGGCTCGTCGATCAGAATAAGCTGGGCGAAGTGAGCATCCAGCTTCCCGAGCAGCGGTTCGAGATCATCGGCGAGCCTGCGCTCGTGAAGCCCGCGCGATACGAGGGGGAGACGGGCAGATGAGGCGGGCGAGTCCGATCATCGGGCTGCTTCTGTTTCTCGCCGCGACCGCCGCTGAGGCGGTCGAGCTGGACGACATTCTCCAGGCGTTGCTCGACCAGGCGCTGACGCTCACGATCACCGCGCGCGTGGTCGAGGACGGGGAGGAGACGGTCCAGAGCTACGAGCTCACCCGCGTGACGATCTCCGGGCGCGCGGTCCGACTGCGCCTCGAGGGCGGCAACATCACCGTTGTCGCCGAGTTCACCCCCTACGAGGTAGAAGACGGTATCCTGCTCGTCGCCGAAGGGCAGATCCTGCTGCGGACCGCCGACGACGAGGAAGTACAGTACATGACCTCGCTCCGGAGCGTGCCGCTGGCCATCGGCGAGCGCGCCGTGTTCTATCCTCTCGGGAGATCTACGTTTGACATGGACCTCGAAAGCGATCAGAGTGGGGCTCTGAATATTGAGCTCGAGGTACAGATCGCCCCCTATAAGGCCGAACGAGGATAGCCCCGCCCGATGTCAGACAGTCCTACCCGTGGTGCGCTCATTCCCGTTCTCGTCGTCGCAGCTGCGCTCGTCGCGCTGACGTTGCTCGTCATCGTCGTCGGTCGGGATCCTGTCGTGGAGCGAATCACACCGCTCGTCGCCGTACCGGGTGAGGAGGTGACGGTCACCGGTCGTCACTTCGGCGAGACGGTGGAATCCATCGTCGTCGCCGGCCGGGATATCCCCACGTCGGCGGTGACGGCGTGGGCCGACGAGGAGATCTCGTTCGTCGTGCCGCGCGGCGCCGACTCGGGGCTGTTGTACGTGAAGACCGACCGAGGTCGGAGCGACGGCGCGCTCCTGCAGATCCAGACGAAAATCCCGCGCGCGTCGTCGAGCGGAGTCGGGCCTGGGGCGCCGGTAATCGCCGAGGTGGACCGGACCGAGGTCCAGGTCGGCGCGCTACTCACGATCCGCGGCTCCAGTTTTGGCAGGATTCGACGTACTTCACGGGTGGTCTTCTCCGTGGATGGCGGCGGCGCCTGCGCGCCCTGCGCGAGCGACGTCGCCTACGCCTTCTGGGACGACACGGCCATCACGGTACGCGTCCCGGCGGAAGCGGTGTCCGGGTTCCTCAGCGTGGTCACGCCGTGGGGCGCGAGCAACCCGGTTCGCGTCGCCGTCGAACGCCCCGCCGGGGAGGTGGTGGCCGGCGAGCCGGCGGAGATCGGGATGCGCTACGGCGCGCGCATCGCGGAGGTCGTCACGATCGACCGGGCCGACGGAGAGGCCCTCGGGGGTCGGCGCGACGTCGTGCTGCGCCTGCCCCGCGTGAGCGCATCGGCCTCGCAGCGTAATGTCCGCTACCTCGACGACGAGGCCCACGAGTTCCGATTCGAGCGCGTGAACGAGGGGTTCGAGCGCGAGGTGATTCGAACGCTGCTCGTCGACCGCTATGAGCTGCGGTCGCAGATCGAGCCCGCGCGCGTGTCGGCGGCCTACGAGGCGGAGACCCGGTTCTTCGAGTACTACACGAGGGCGCTCCCGGACGCTCCCACCCGCGATGAGCGCGTGCAGGAGATCGCCGCGCGGCTGCGTAGCGGCCGCGCGAGTCCGTACCGTATCGCGGAGGCCGCCTACGTCGCCACGCTCGACTCGCTCACCTACGCGCTCGGCCGAGGCGACCGCTCGGTGCTCGCCGGGCTCGAAAGCGGCTACGGCGACGACTTCACGTACGCGACCCTCTTCGTGACGCTCACCCGCGCCGCCCGCGTGCCGTCGCGGCCGGTCGGCGGCGTGCTCGTCACCTCGGACGGTCACGCGTATCCGCACTTCTGGGCCGAGTTCTTCGTCACCGGGATCGGCTGGATCCCGGTCGATCCGGCGCTCGGCGACGGCGCGTTTCCGTCGGGCTTCCCCGTCCCCGACGACCCCCGGGTGTTCTACTTCGGCAACCTCGACAACCGACGGGTCGCCTTCGGCCACGGCTACGACGCGTTCGAGCCGACCTTCCTCGACGGGATCCGTGTCGAGCCCGACGATCCGTACACGCTGCAGCGCGCCTACGCGGAGGCCGGAGCTCTCGTCGACGCGTTCCGGCTCACGTGGTTCCGGCCACGCGTGATCGGCCTTCAGACCTCCAATTGACACCGCCTTGGCCCGCGTCCTATCCTGCAAGTCGAAAGGAAGCCAATGTCAGATCTCAAGACGACCGATCCCGATATCTTTCAGGTCCTCCAGCAGGAGGAGACCCGCCAGCGCGGGAAGCTCGAGCTGATCGCGAGCGAGAACTTCGCGAGCCGCGCGGTGCTCGAAGCCGCCGGTTCGGTGCTCACGAACAAGTACGCCGAAGGCTACCCGGGCAAGCGCTACTACGGCGGCTGTGAGGTCGTCGACATCGCCGAAAACCTCGCGCGCGACCGGGCGAACGCGCTCTTTGGCAGCGAGCACGCCAACGTCCAGCCGCACTCGGGCAGCAACGCGAACATGGCGGTCTACATGACGCTGCTCCAACCGGGCGACACGATCCTGGGGATGGACCTCGCCCACGGCGGGCACCTCACGCACGGCAGCCCGGTCAACTTCTCCGGGCAGCTCTACAACTTCGTGCACTACGGAGTCGACCGCGAGAGCGAGCTGATCGACTACGACGAGGTCGCGCGGCTCGCCGGCGAGCACCGGCCGCGGCTGATCGTGGCCGGCGCATCGGCCTATTCGCAGGTCATCGACTTCGCCCGGTTCCGCGCGATCGCCGACGACGTGGGCGCGTTCCTCATGGTCGACATGGCGCACATCGCCGGGCTCGTGGCCACCGGCGAGCATCCGTCGCCGGTGCCGCACGCGCACTTCGTCACGACGACGACGCACAAGACGCTCCGAGGCCCGCGCGGGGGCTTGATCCTGATCGGGAACGACGCGGACAATACGCTCGGCGTAACCGCGGCGAAGTCCGGGCGGACCCGACGGTGGTCGGAGCTCGTCGACTCGGCGGTCATGCCGGGGGTGCAGGGCGGGCCGCTCATGCACATCATCGCGGCGAAGGCCGTGGCGTTCCGCGAGGCGCTCTCGGAGGGGTTCCGCGACTACCAGCGCCAGATCAGGACGAACGCGAGGGCGCTCGCGACCGCGCTCGCCGAAGGCGGCGCGAGGCTCGTATCCGGCGGTACCGACAACCATATGATGCTCATTGACGTCAGCCCGTTCGGGCTGACCGGCAAGAAGGCCGAAACGTGGCTCGACGAAGCGAATATCACGGTCAACAAGAACGCGATTCCCTTCGACACGAAGAGCCCGCTCGTTACCTCGGGGGTGCGGATAGGTACGCCGGCGGTGACCACCCGGGGCATGCGCGAACCGGAGATGAAGCGGATCGCCGAGCTCATTCTTGAAGTTTTACGCTGTGAAGGCCGACAAGAGGTAGTAGAGTCGGTGGCGGGACGTGTCTCCGAGCTGTGCGCCGGGTTTCCCCTGGCGAACGGACTCGAGTAGGCGCTCGTCGGCTCCAAGCGGCCTCAGACGCGTTTCGGGGCCGGCCAGGGGTGAGTGTGCTCGGATTGACAAACGAAAACAGCGGCTCGTATACTGGCGGGGAAATGTCCGACCATCGGGATTGTGCATGAGTGCTCCACTCCAGCTCTCGATCGTCAACTTCACCAAAGGCGCGTACATTATCGTGGAAGGCAAGGCCAACGCCGACCACTTCTTCATCATACGAAGCGGTAAAGTACGGGTCAGCAAGGAAGTAGAGGTTGTCGAGGAAGAGGGCGGCAACATACTCGGCCCCGGCGACTTCTTCGGCGTCGTTTCCACGATGTCGTCGCACAGCCACATCGAGACCGCGCAGGCGATGACGGACGTCAGCCTCATTTCGGTGCACCGCGAGCAGTACGGGATGCTCATCGAGCGGAATACGCCGGTGGCGATGAAGATCATCGAGAGCTTCTCGCGCCGCATGCGCTACCTCGACGAGGCGCTCGCGCGCATTACGCTGAAGAGCAACGCCAACGAGGGCGACATCTCGCATCTCTTTGGCGTCGCCGAGTACTACGCGCGGCAGAGTCAGTACAATCAGGCCTACTACGCGTACTACCAGTACCTCAAGCACTGTCCGAGCGGCGAGCACGTCGTAACCGCACGCGAGCGGCTGGCGAAGATCAAGCCGTACGCGAAGGCCGTCTACCTCGACGGAGACGAGAACGTCTTCACGCGCAGCTATCCGAAGGACACGATGATTTTCAGCGAGAACATGCCCGGCAAGGAGATGTACATCATCCAGAAGGGCAGCGTGAAGATCACCAAGATCGTCAACGACAACGAGGTCCTGCTCGCCGTGCTGCGGCAGGGAGACATGTTCGGCGAGATGTCGCTCATTGAAAGCAAGCCGCGGTCGGCCTCCGCGATCGCCTTCGAAGACGCGGTCCTGCTCGCGGTGAACAAGGAGAACTTCGCGCGGATGGTCCGGACCCAACCGCAGATCATCGCCCGGCTGACCACGACGCTCGCCGAACGGATCTGGTTCGTGTACAAGCAGCTCGCAAATACGCTCCTTTCGGACAAGGTCGGTCGGATGTACGACGCGCTGCTCATCCAGCTCGAGCGCGCACGAGTACCCATTCGGTCGGGCGAGCCGTATACCTTCGACTTCGGCATCAAGGAGCTGATCAATATGGTCGGCTTACCCATGTCGGAGGGCAACCAGGTGGTCCGCGATATGCTGAAGAACTCGAAGGTCAAGGCGGTCGAGAACAAGATCTACACGTCCGATATGGAGGAGATTGAGAAGCAGGCCAAGTACTACCGCAAGATGGAGCGGATTGAGAAGTCCCGGCGCGAGCAGCGCCACATCAGCTAGCCATGCTCTTTCTCCTCGGCGAGGCGCTCGAACCCCTCTTCGGGCCGTTCAGACTCTTTGCATCCCGACTCTTTCTCATCGTCTCCGGAACGCTCGTGAGCTTTCTGCTCACCTTCCTGCTGGTTCCGCGCGCCTTCGCCTGGCTGCCGAGCGACCGCGGGCGCAGCTTCGCGGTCGACGGCGAGGTCGCGAAGGGAAAGCCGACCGGCGCGGGAGTCGTGTTCATCAGCGTCTTCGCGGTGATCGCGGTGCTCGTCGTGCCGTGGGGCTGGCGGCAGCTCGCCATCGTCGCGCTCACCTTCGCCGCGATGCTCACCGGCTACCTCGACGACCGCAGCGAGAAGCCGTGGAGCGAGTACCTGAAGGGGCTGCTCGATCTCATCATCAGCCTGTGCGCCGCGCTGCTGCTCTACATCGGCCCGCAGCACACCTTCTGGCTTCCGTTTACGACCGCGCCTATAGACGTGAGCGTCTACGTTTTCGTGCCGGTCGCGACGCTGCTGATCTGGCTCAGCATCAACAGCACGAACTGTACCGACGGCGTCGACGGCCTCTCGAGTACGCTCGTGCTTCTTGCGCTCGTCAGCCTTGGCGCCTTCCTCTACCTCGTCGTGGGCGTCACCGAAATCTCCGAGTACTTCCTGCTTCCCTTCTACCCCGACTCAGCGAGCTGGGCGATCATGCTCTTCACGCTCGTGGGAAGCCTCGCCGGCTACCTGTGGTACAACGCGCACCCCTCGGTCGTGCTTATGGGCGACGCCGGCTCGCGCGCGCTCGGGTTCATGATCGGAGTGGCGATCATCCTCACCGGCAACCCCTTCATGATCCTGCTTTCGTCCACCGTGATCGTCGTCAACGGTGGCACCGGCCTGCTCAAGGTCGCGCTGCTGCGCTTCGCGAGGATCCGCATCTTCCACACGATCCGGTTCCCGCTCCACGATCACTTCCGCCACACGCAGAACTGGTCGAACTCGCAGGTCCTGATCCGCTTCGCGCTGATTCAGATCCTTATCATCATTCTGATGTTCGGGTTGTTCATCAAAGTCCGATAGCCGATGCGCGGGCGTGGGCCGCTACAGGTTCTCGACCGCGGCGGCCTCTATGGCGAGCCCCCTGGTGTACCGGTCGAAGAACGCGTCGAATCCCTTCGCGTCGCGCGGGTCGGGTTCGACCGCGCTCCCGATGCTGTCGGCGAAGACCTCGTCGAGGAAACCCGCGAGCGACCGTCCGCGGTCTTCGCGCACCAGGTACGCCGCGAGCAGCGCCATCCCCCAGGCTCCGCCCTCGCCGGCGGTGTCGAGCACGCTCACCGGCGTGCCGGTCGCCGCGGCCATGATCCGCTGGCCCACCTGCGGCGTCTTGAAGAATCCGCCGTGCCCGCGGATCTCCTCGACGCGTACGTCCTCTTCCTTTGTGAGGATGTCGAGCCCGGTCCGCATCGCTCCGAGAGCTCCGAAGAGGTGCGAGCGGATGAAGTTCGCGAGGTTGAACGTGGCGTCCGGACGCCGTGTGAACAGGGGGCGACCGTCGGCGAACCCGGTGACGTGCTCGCCGGAGACGTAGCCGTAGGAGAGCAGGCCGCCGGCGTCGGCATCGCCGTCGAGAGCGAGCGGCATGAGCTTCGCGTAGAGGTCCTCGGTGGAAACGTCGAGCCCGAGCGCCAGTGCCGCCTCGCCGAACAGCGCGATCCACGCGTCGAAGTCGGAGGTACAGTTGTTCGAGTGCGCCATCGCGACCTGGTTGCCGTTGGGCGTGAGGACCAGATCGATCTCTTCGTGCACCTTCGCAAGCGGCTTCTCGAGCACGAGCATCGCGAAGACCGACGTCCCCGCGGATACGTTCCCCGTCCGCGGTCGGATACTGTTCGTCGCGACCATGCCGGTCCCGGCGTCTCCTTCGGGCGGGCAGAGCGGAACGCCGGCCTCGAGCGTTCCGGACGGGTCGAGTAGCTTCGCGCCCGCTTCGGTCAGCGTGCCGGCGTTCTCGCCCGCAGGGACGACGCGCGGGAGCAGCTCGGCGAGCTTCCACGGTACGTCGTGGGTCGCGATGCGCCGGTCGAAGGCATCCATCGCCGATTGGTCGAACTCCCCGGTGGCCGGATCGATCGGGAACATGCCCGATGCCTCGTCGGTTCCCATCGCGTGCTCGCCGGTGAGCTTCCAGTGGACGTACCCCGCGATGGTCGTGATACGCGCGATCCGCGACACGTGCTCCTCTCCGTTCAGCACGGCCTGGTAGAGGTGCGCGATGCTCCAGCGCTGCGCGATGGGGTAGGCGAAGAGCTCGGTCAGCTCCTCGGAAGCCTGCGCGGTGATGTTATTCCGCCAGGTGCGGAAGGGGACGAGCAGCTCGCCGTCCTCGTCGAGCGCGACGTAGCCGTGCATCATGCCGCTGAACCCGGCCGCCGCGAGGCGCGAGAGCTCGACGCCGTACTGCTTCTTCACGTCGGCGGCGAGATCCGAATAACACGCGGCGATGCCGGACCAGACGTCGTCTATGTCGTACGTCCAGATTCCGTCGACGAGCCTGTTCTCCCATCCGTGCGAACCGTTCGCGAGTGGCTTGAAGTCATCGCCAATGAGGGTTGCCTTGATCCGGGTGGAGCCGAGCTCGACACCCATCACCGCCCTGCCGTCCGAGATGTAGCTTTCCCTTGCTTCCTGCGCCATATGCCCTCCTGAGGTAATCCGATCAGCCCTGGCCGTAGTACGCGCCGGGACCGTGTTTTCGCGAGAAGTGCTTCTGCTCGAGCCTCGCCGGGATCTCCGGGGGCGTCGCGCTGATCGTGAACGTGCGGATCGCCATGTCGGCGACCGCCTCGAGCGCGATCGCGTTCTCGACCGCCTTCGCCGCGGTCTCGCCCCAGGCGAACGGCCCGTGATGCGGGAGGAGCACCGCCGGTACGTGCAGCGGGTCGAGCCCCGCCTCGCGGAAGTGCTCCACGACGATCTCGCCGGTTGCCGCCTCGTAGCCCGCGTCGATCTCGCCCTGCGCCGGGTGCCGCGCGACCGGAACCTCGCCGGCGAAATGGTCCGCGTGCGTCGTTCCGAGGCACGGGATCGCGCGCGCTGCCTGCGCGAAGCTCGTCGCGCACCGCGAATGCGTGTGCACGATGCCCCCGACCCCGCCGAACGCGCGGTAGAGCCGCTGATGCGTCGCGCTGTCGGACGACGGGCGTAGACTGCCGTCGACGACCTCGCCGGTCTCGATGCTGAGGACTACCATCGTCTTCGGTTCGAGCTCGGCGTACGAGACGCCGCTCGGCTTGATCGCGAACACCCCCGCCTCCTGGTCGGCAGCGCTGGCGTTTCCCCACGTGAGAACGACGAGATCGGCGTCCTGGATCGCGATATTCGCCTCGCAGGCGGCCTCGCGGATTGCTCGGTAGTCCATGATACCCCTTCGGCGCCATTGTACCGATTCGCGCGCGTCTGACAAACCGGCGAGGCGGGCAGGGGGGCGAGGGCGTTCGGCGGCGGCTGGTAGACAGGCATCGGCTCCTTCGATAGCTTCTCCCTATTCCGGTGCAAGGAGGCATCATGCAGGCAGTGGAGCTCTCGAAGAGCTTTGATCCCAACGAGTTCGAGGACCGCATCTACCGAATGTGGGAGGACGGGACCTACTTTGCGCCCCACGGCGAGGGCGAACCGTTCGTCGTCGTCATCCCGCCCCCGAACGTCACCGGGGTCCTTCACCTGGGTCACGGCCTGAACAACAGCCTCCAGGACCTCGTCGTGCGTTACCAGCGGATGCAGGGCCGGCCCACACTCTGGGTGCCGGGTACCGACCACGCGGGTATCGCCACGCAGCAGGTGGTCGAGCGGCAGCTGCGCGAGGAGGGCACCTCGCGCCACGACCTGGGACGCGAGGCTTTCGTCGAGCGGACTTGGGAGGTCAAGCGCAACCACCATCGCGTGATCACGCAGCAGCTGAAGAAGATCGGCGCGAGCTGCGACTGGTCGCGCGAGCGGTTTACGCTCGACGAGGGGCTCTCTCAGGCGGTCCGCCATGTCTTCGTGACGCTCTACGAGCAGGGGCTGATCTATCGCGGCCTCTACATGGTGAACTGGTCGGTCGGCGCGCAGACGGCGCTCAGCGACGACGAGGTCGAGTACAAGGAGGTGCAGGGGCGCCTCACACACATCGCCTACCCGCTCGAGGACGGCTCGGGCTCGGTGGAGGTCGCGACCACGAGGCCGGAGACGATGCTCGGCGACACCGCGGTCGCGGTGCACCCGGAGGACGAGCGGTACACCGGGCTCGTCGGAAAGACCGTGCGCCTTCCGCTCGTCGGCCGATCGATCCCCATCATCGCCGACCCCTACGTCGACCGCGAGTTCGGTACCGGCGCGGTGAAGATCACCCCGGGACACGACCCGAACGACTACGACATGGGCCGCCGTCACGACCTGGACATCATCACGATCATCGACAAGGGCGGCACCCTCAACGACAACGTCCCGGAGAAGTACCGCGACATGAAGGTGGTAGACGCCCGCAAGGCGGTCGTCGCGGACCTCAAAGGTTCCGGCGCGTTCGTGCGCGACGAGGAGCACGTGCATCAGGTGGGTCACTGCTACCGCACCGACGTACCCGTGGAACCGCTTTTGTCCGAGCAGTGGTTCGTGCGCATGAAGCCGCTCGCCGAGGAAGCGCTCGGCGCCTGGGAGGCGGGCGACGTCATCTTCTACCCGAAGCGGTGGGAGAATACCTACACCTCGTGGCTGAACAACATTCGCGACTGGTGCATCAGCCGTCAGCTGTGGTGGGGCCACCGTATCCCGGTCTGGTACAACGACGAGACCGGGGAGATGAAGTGCCTGCGCGAGGATCCGCCTGCGGGGGAGCTTGCGGAAAACGGCGGGGCGTGGCGGCAGGACCCCGACGTGCTCGACACGTGGTTCAGTAGCTGGCTCTGGCCGTTCAGCGTCATGGGCTGGCCGGAGGAGACCGAGGACCTCGCGGCCTACTACCCCACGAGTGCGCTCGTCACGGCGTACGACATCATCTTTTTCTGGGTGAGCCGGATGATCATGGCGGGCATGCACTTCACCGGCAAGGCGCCGTTCCGCGACATCTACATCACGAGCCTCGTGCGCGACAAGCAGGGACGGAAGATGTCGAAGAGCCTGGGCAACGGGATCGACCCGCTCGAGATCGTCGAAGAGTTCGGCGCGGATGCGCTCAAATTCACGCTCGCCTTCATGGCGGCGCAGGGCCAGGACGTGCTGATCGACAAGAACAGCTTCGGGCTGGGAAGCCGGTTCGGCAACAAGATCTGGAACGCCGCGCGCTACCTGCTGATGAATCTCGAAGGGCGCACGCTGCAGCCCTTCTCCGGGATGGAGCTGCGATCGGTCGATCGGTGGATCTACCACCGGCTCAACCAAACCGTGAGGAACGTCGAAGCCGCGATGGCCGCCTACCGGTTCAACGAGGCGGCCCAGCAGTCGTACGAGTTCTTCTGGAGCGATTTTTGCGACTGGTACATCGAGGCGAGCAAGCTCTCGCTCTACTCCGACGACGAGGCGGAGAAGAACCGCGCGATAACGCTTCTGGTGCGTCTGCTCGAAGAGAGCCTGCGGCTCCTGCACCCCTTCGTGAGCTTCATCACCGAGGAGATCTATCAGAAGCTGCCGCCGATCCCTGAGTACGAGGCGAGCGGGGCGCTCATCGCCGCGTCGTACCCGCGGGTGCAGGCCGATCGCGAGGCGCCGGCGGACGCTGATGCCTTCGCGTCGCTGCAGGAGCTCGTGCGGGCGGTGCGCGCGCTGCGCAGCGAGTTCACGATTCCACCCGCGCAGAGAATCCGGTTCGCGGTCCGCTGCGAGCCGTCGTTCGCGCACACCGATTACTTCGCATCGCACCGTGATCTCATCGAGCTGCTCACGAGCGCCGAATCGACGAGCTACTCGGCCGACGAGCCGGAGACCGCGGGCAGCGTGACGCTCGTGGGGACCGGGTTCGAGGTCTACGTCTACGTCCGTGACGCGATCGACCTCGAGGCGGAGGTGGCGAAGCTCACGAAGAACCTCGAGAAAACCGAGCGCCTGCTCGTGCAGGCGGACCGGAAACTCGCGAACCCCGGGTTTCTGAAGAACGCGAGCGAGGAGATCGTCGAGAAGGAACGCACGAAGCAGGCGGAGTTCCAGGCGAAGGTCGACAAGATGCGAAGCTACCTCAGCCAACTCACCTGACGCGCCGGCGGCGCGCGGCCGCCGGCGCGCTCAGTCTCCCTCGAATCCCGCCTCCACGTCGTCGCCGCCGAAGGCGACCGGCTTGCCGGCCACCGGGACGCTCGCGACGAGGTAGGGCGAGGTGAGCGCCTGGGTAACCATCTCACCCGCCGTCGGACGCTCGACACGGACGACGACCTCCACCTCCGTGCGGTGTTCGATCACCCGCGCGATGTCCACCGCGTAGCCGCCGGTTCGCCGTTCGCCGAGCAGGAGCACGACGACCGTCTCCTCGTCGAAGTCGACCTCCGGACGCGGCGGCGGGTCGGCCCGGTTTGCCGACAGCGCCGCCCAGAAGTCGGCCCAGAGCGCGGGGTCGGCGATGGCGCGGGCGAGCGGCACGCGGATCGCGCTCTGCTGTCCGCGGGCGAGCGCGTCGTACCCCGGCTCGGCCGGCGCCTCGTCGGTCGGCGGCTCGGGCCGCTCCTCGCCCGCGTCGTCGGGGGCGCTCCGGTCGGGGGGTTCCCCGCCGCGGTCGTCCGTATCGCCGGTAAACGGCTCGACGAGCGAGCAGGAGCCGAGCGCGAGCAGGACGACGAGGGCGAGCGACGCCGTCGTTGCGGCGATCGGACCCGGCGACCTCATCTCGCGACGCTCCGCCGCGCGGCGAGCCGAAACTCCGCCGCGGCCTCGAGGTACGGCCGGGCTTCGCCGTGCTCGAACCTGACGCCGGGGCCGATCTGTACGGTCGCACCGACGGGGGTGCGGTACCGCAGGTCGAGCCGCACGTCGTGCGACCAGCGCCGCGCGAGCGCCTCTATCTCTTCGGACGACTCGTAGGGCACCGAATAGACGTCCACCCCGGGAAGCGTACCGAGCGCGAGGTAGGTGAGCGCGCCGGCGAACGGCCCGACCGCCGCGGCGACCTCGGTGTCGATCCAGAGCGCCCCGGGACCGTGCGGGCTCGTCAACGGCATGCTCGGCCGGGGCCCGTCGGCCTCGATCCGGTAGACCGCCCGCGCGAGGTATTCCGCGTCTTCGAAGGTTCCCCACAGGTAGTGGGTGTAGCCTCCGACGACCGACGCCGACGCGCCGAACCACGGCGCCGAGGCGCGTACGCCGGCGACGTAGGCGTCGATCGTGGGGATCGGCGCGTCGGCGAATCCGAAGAACTCGCCGCTGACGTCGTCGAGTCCTACCTGCGCGAAGAGCTCGACGCGGCGGATCGGGGCGAACGTCACGTCGGCGAGGAGGCTCATGTTGTTCGGCCTGATCCCGGCGTTGTGCCACGAGAATACGGGGAAGAAGTCGCCCAGGTAGAAGTAGTTCATCGCGCGCGCGATGAGCACCTGCGAGCCGATTCCGGCGCGCACGCGCGGCCAGGCGAACTCGAAGTAGTGGATGTTGTAGAGGATGATGTTCGTCCCGAACCCGTAGCCGTCGCGGTCGTCTTCGGGCGTGGTGACCTCGGGCACCGCGGGCCGGTTCTCGAGCGTGGAGGTGAGCGAGGTCATCTTCAGGGGGCCGAGCGACCAGGTCACTTTGAGCGCGTCGAGAAACGGGATCGTCGACGAGACGGCGAGCGTGTTCGCCGCGTCCGGCCCGAGCGCGACCTCCTGCCGTCCGAAGGTGACGTCGAACCCGCCGACGGGCAGATGGAGGTAGCCGGTGCGGACGAGGTTGTTCTCCGCGGGCACGGGGTTTCCGTCAACCGGCCGGGGGATGTTCGTGGCCAACGCGCGGTAGACCCACTCGCGCTGCGCGACCGCCTCGATCGCGATGTACGCCCCGAGCGGCCGCCCGTACGCGAGCAGGAGCGAGGCGAGCGGGTCTTCGACGCGCACCTGTTCGGCGAAGGGTGCCCGTGGAACGTCGAGGTAGAGCTCCGGCCGGGCGGTCACCTCCGCGCGCACCTCGACGTCGCGACCGCGCGCGGCCGCCTCCGCGCGCAGGGCGTCGGCGCGGCGGCGAACGTCACGGGGGAGCGTGCGCGCGAGCAGGTCGTCGAGGAGGCGGACGACCCCGGCGTGCGAGACCGGCAGCGACACCGTAGGCGTCGCGAACCCGGCGTCGAGATAGAGCCGGGCGAGGCGGTCGGCGTACTCGTGCGTCTCGAGCCCGCCCGCGGTCGCGAGCGAGCACACCGCCAGGGTCAGGGCGATCGCGATCGCTGCGCGCATCGGCGACCGTGCACGGCGTCGACGGCCCGAACCGCTGCCGCACGCGCGGCGATAGGGTCGGGTGTCGGTCGGGGCGTTACTCGTCATCCTCGTGGCCTCCGTCGGAGTTGATTCGGTCTCGTCAGTGTGGTACCAATCTTAGCATATATGCGAAGACTCCTGTGCGCGTTCGCCGCGCTTCTGACGGTCGGATCGGTCGGCGCGACGCCGCTCGATGCGCCCGATACCGACGCCCCGCTCGATCTCTGGCTTACCGTGGGCGGCGTGCTCACGCACCCGCTCTCCTACGACTACGAGGGGGTGGGGTTCGCCTACGACCGCGACCTCGTGAGCCTGGGCTTCGACTTCGTCCTCAACAACGACCAAAAGTACAAGCCGAGCGAAGAGCACATGCGCGGCCGCTACTTCGACCTCCTCGACGGGCACGTTACGCTCTCGGGCGAGCGGCTCTCGCTTACAGGCGGGCGCGTCGTTCACCGCGACGAGGTTCGAGGGCCGTACTCGCTGTTCGTCTCCTCGGCGCCGAACCCGACGACGCTTCTCAACCTGCGCTACGACGACGGATTCTTCTTCTACGAGTCCCGCTGGCTCGAGCTCAACCGGCAGTCGTCGCTCTACACCTACGAGGTGCCGGTCGTCGGTTCCGACGCCGAAGAGCCCGGAGCGATCGAGAAGCCGCTCGACCGCGGCGCGGTCTACAAGGCGTACGGAGTCGACCTCGGGCGGATGCGGGTGGGGCTGCAGGAGTCGGTCGTCTACCTCTATACGACGTTCTACCCGGAGTACTTCCTGAGCCCGCTTCCCATGTACTTCACCCAGCTCGTGAACTCCACCTCCGGCAAGCCGTGGACGCAGCGGGCGAACGAGAACTCGCTGATGGGTATCTTCCTCGAGTACGCGTGGGACGACGCCGAGGTCTACGGGCAGTTCCTCATAGACGATTGGAACGACATGGGAGTGGAATGGCTTGCCCCGAGCGAGTGGGCCAACCCCGCGAAGTTCGCCTGGTCGTTCGGTGGGAACCTCGCGCTGCCGTTCGGGACGCTCGGCCTCTACCACGCGGGCGCGACGAAGTACACCTTCGGGTCGACGTACGCCGGCGACAGGGCGGACGGCTTTCGCGACTACAACGCGTACCCTTACTCGTACACGTACTACCCCGTGACCGAGTACACCGCCGACGGTGTACTGAAGCCCATCCTTCCGGAAGACAACTATATTGGCTACCTCCACGGCGAGAACAACATCGCGTTTATGACCACCTTCTCCTCGGCGGCCTTCGGCGTTTCGTACGACGCGTCGCTCGAGTACACGATCAGCGGCACGAAGGCGCCGACGAACCCGTGGCACGAGGCGGATTGGCACACCGGCCAGCGCACCGAACTGTTGAACGACGAGCGCCTCGAGCACCGGCTGGCGCTCGACGCGACCGCGCACCGCTGGCTTGGCCCCGTGCGGCTGGGGGGCTCGCTTCGAATCGGCGGGGTGTGGAACGAGCTTCGGCTCGAGCCCGTGCCGGGGAGTCCCGAAGAGTCGAAGCTGTTCGTAGCGAACGACGAGAACCGCTTCCTGTGGAAGCTCGGGCTCGAAGCGCGATTCGTGTACGGGCTCGGCGGCGAGTAGCGGCGCTTCGGAACGCCGGACGGCGCGTCGAGCCGTCCGGCGCGCACCTCGCCGCCGACGCGGGCGCGTATCCGGTCTGTGCGCTCAGTATCGTCGCCGGCGCCGGTACCGCGGCAGGCCGTGACGGCGCATATCCGTGATCGCCGCCTCGTAGACCGCCTCCAGCCGGCGCACCTGGTTCTCGATCGACCAGAGCGAGGCGCGCCGCTGCGCCTCCGTCCTCTTGCCGCGCAGCAGCCGCGGCGATCGCAGCAGCGCCACGGTCGTTCGCGCGAATTCGTCTGCGTCGTCGTCGGTGGTGACGCCTCCCACGTTGTCGCCCACGAGGTCGTGGACGCCGGTTGCGTCGATCGCGACGACCGGCGTGCCCATCGCCATTGCCTCGAGCAGGACGAGCCCCTGCGTCTCGGTCTTCGACGCGAAGACAAAGAGCTCGCACGCGCGGAGGAAGCTCAGCACGTCGTCCCGGTCGACGTAGCCGGTGAGCGTGACGTCGTCGCGGAGGCGGAGCGTCTCGATCTCCACCTCGATCTCCGCGCGGTCGGGCCCGTTACCGATCATGAACAGGTGAACCGGTTCTCCCGCGTCGCGCATCTTCGCCACCGCCCGAATGAGGAATCGGATGTTCTTCTCGCGACCGAGGCGCCCCACCGAGACGAGCAGGCGCTTGCGCGCGAGCCCCTCCTCGGAGCCGAGGCGATACTTCGCGAGCAGCTCGGCGAGGGGCGTGTCGGTCTTCCTGCCGGCGGTGTCGATCCCCGTCGGGATCACCGTCACCGGTGCGTCTACCCCGTAGCTGAGGACCGCGTCTTTGATTCCGGAGCTCGGCACGATCACGTGGTTTGCCCGACCGCAGTAGTGACGCGCGATCCAGATGATCGCGCGTCGGGCGAAGGCGTTCGGGAAGGGCATGTAGTGCCGGTACTCCATGTAGTGCGTGTGGTAGGTGTGTACGTGCGGCACGCGCCACAGCGCGCTCACGACGAGCGCGCAGACGCCCATGAAGGCGGGGACCTGCGAGTGGATGACGTCGATCCCCAATCGGCCGAAGCGAAGCATCGCGATCGGGCCCATCCACGCGATGCGTCGCTCCTTCATCATCTTGAACGGGTAGGGGATCGAGGGGAAGCGGAGGTTGCGCGGATGGGGGTCGTCCCGGCCGAAGTACCTCGGCGCGAAGATCCAGACCTCGTGGCCCTGTCGCTCGAGCTCGCTTCGGTAGGTATCGATGGAGGTCACCACGCCGTTGATTTCCGGGCGGTAGGTGTCTGTGAAGATGGCTATTCGCATACCCCGGGTGCCTTCGGTGCAGTATATCGACCTGTCTGTCGGCTGACCAGCCGACGGCCGGCTTCAAGTTTCGGGGGCCGATGGGGTACAATGCAGGCGGAGGGCACGATGAAGTATCGAAAGCTCGGGAACACGGGGCTCTTCGTGAGCGAGATCGGCTACGGGAGCTGGCTCACCTTTGCCACGCAGGTCGATCTCGACCGCGCCGAGCTGTTCCCTGGTCCGCGCGACCGGTAGGCAATACGCGGGAGCCTGCCGCTGCGGCGGTTGCCGACGGCACTTTTTTGTCGTAGAGTGACCGGAATCTCGGGCGCCGACCGGCAGACGGCGCGCGCCCATGCGCAATCGGGGGTGTGAGTGAGTAATACGAGTCTTGCCGACGGAAGGACCGCGGGCCTCATCAAGGGCGGCCTCTCTCTGACCGGCTACCACAAGATCATGAACGACCTGTACGAGGAGATCGCCGGCGAGCACTGGATGGTCCATTTCCCGTACTACGGCTCGAGCAACGACTCGCTGATCGACGGTCAGGTGAATCTTACCGAAGCGTGCATGCGCTACTTCCCGGACCTGCGCGGCAAGCGCCTGCTCGAGGTCGGATGCGGCAACGGTGTCCAGTCCATGTACGTTCTCTCGAAGCACGGCCCCGACTGGGTGACCGGTCTCGACTACAACGCGGACAACGTAGAGCTCGCGGCCCGAATCGCCGCCCGGAAGGGGCTGCAGCGCATCGACTTCGTCGACGCCGACGCTCAGAACATGCACGCGATTCCCGATAACAGCTACGACGCCCTGCTGAACGTCGAGAGCGCCTTCCACTACCCGGACAAGGACGCCTTCTTCCGGGAGATCTACCGGATTCTGAAGCCGGGCGGGACCTTCGTGATAGCGGATATTCTGATGAAGCCGAACAACCGAAACGTTCTCCTGCGATGGTGGGAACGACGGCTCTCGCAGAACTATTGGCCGCTCGCGCGTTACCGTGCGCGCCTCGCGGTCTCCGGTCTCCAGGTGGAGTCCGAGGAGGACATCACCGAGCCGATCCTCAAGGGCTTTGCCCTGCACCACCGCTGGTTCCGTCACACGACTTTCCGGGGGCCGATTCGACGCATGCTCGTCATGACCTTCGTGCGACTGCAGGTGCTTCGGCACGTGTACTACCTGCGGAAGGTCTGTACGTACAACATCTTCGCCGGACGAAAGCCCGAGACCGCACCGACGGAGACGACCGACGCATGAGGGTGCTTCTTACCGGAGCCGACGGCTTCGTCGGCAGCAACCTGTCCCGCGAGCTGCTGAGGCGGGGCCATCGCGTCCGCGGCATGGTCCAGGCGAACCGCAACACGGCGACGATAGACACGCTGGACGTCGAAAAGGTCGTCTCCGACCTGCTGGACGCGGACTCGGTCGACGCCGCCGTGAACGGCTGCGACGCGGTCATCCACGCCGCGGCCTCCACGTCGATCTGGCCCGCTCGTGCGCCCGTCGTGAGCCGCATCAATGTGGAAGGAACGAACAACGTCCTGCGCGCGGCGCGAAGGCACCGGGTCCGCCGTATGGTGCACATTGGGACGGCGAATACCTTCGCGCCGGGGACCAAGCAGCGGCCCGGCACCGAGAGCGGCGAGTACGGTTCGCGGAAGTACGGCGTGGACTACATGGATTCCAAGTACGAGGCGCACCTGGCGGTCATGGAGGCGAGCCGGCGGGGGGACGTGCCGGTCGTCGAAGTCAACCCGACCTTCATGTGGGGGCCTTACGATCGTGTTCCGGGCGCCGGCAAGATGATCCTGCGGGTCTATCGCCGGGAGGTCCCCGGCTTCGCGCCGGGTGGCCGTAACTGCGTCGCGGTCAAGGACGTTGCGGTTGGCATCGCGAACGCGCTCGACCGGGGGCGCGAGGGCGAAGCCTACATCCTGGGCAACGTCAACCTGAGCTATTCGGAGATCTTCCGCACGATCGGGCGCGTGCTGGGCGTGTCGGTACCGAAGCGAACGTTTCCCGACTGGAGCGTGAAGGCTACCGGCATGGCGGGTTCGGTCGTCTCCTTCTTTCGACGCACCGAACCGGTCGTGAGCTATGCAATGGCTCAGATCAGTTGCGATGGCCACTACTACAGCGCCGAGAAGGCCGTTCGCGAGCTGGGCTTGCCGCAGACGCCGGTTGAGACCGCCATCGAAGAAGCGTTCGAGTGGTTCGTCTCCAACGGCTACGTCTACGACGAAGACGGCAAGATCCCGCGCAAGCTCCCCGCTCCCGGCCTGGTTTAGGGGGTGGGGTGCGAGTACTCATCACCGGCTCGAGTCGGGGCATCGGGCGCGAGATCGCGCGCCGATTCGCTCGCGCGGGTGCTCGGGTTGCGGTCCACGGGCGCGACCTCGCGCGTCTGAGCGAGACCGCGTCACAGCTCCGTCGCGCCGGCATGGACGTACACGAGGTCGAAGGCGACGTAGCGGTTCCGGGTGAGGCCTCCCGTATCGTCGCCGATGCAGTGCGGCTGCTCGGCGGGATCGACGTGGTGGTGAACAACGCCGGCATGGTCATGCGAGGACGCTTCGCCGACACGGAACCGGAAGTATGGGATCGCGTCGTGCGGACCAACCTCCTTGGCGCCGCCTACCTCACGCGCGCGGCCCTGCCGCACGTGGTGCAATCCGGCGGGAGCATCGTATTCATCTCCAGCCTCGTCGCGATCTGGGGCTTCCCGCTGGTATCCGCCTACGCGGCGAGCAAGATGGCGCTGAACGCCATGGTCGAAAGCATGCGCACCGAGCTTGCCGGAAGCGGAGTCCACCTGGGGGTGCTCTACGTGGGCGTGACGCAGAACGATTCCGGGAAGACGATCCTCTCTGCCGATGGCTCGCCGACGCCGCTCGCGCCGCGTCCGCGCGCGATGAGCCAGGAGCGGGTGGCGGAGGCGGCTTATCGCATGGTCGTGCGTCGCCGAGCGAGCAGGGTGCTCACGATGGCCGGCGTGGCGCTCGCCGCGATCACGCGTCTGTCGCCGTGGCTCCTTCGCGCGATACTTCGGCGTTCGGCTCGTCGGATCGACCAGATGGCGCGTTAGTAGTTTCTCGCCCGCGCGGCGTGATGCGCATCCGTGGATTCTCGGCGATCGCGACGAAGCTGTTCGCGAGCGCGAGCGCGAGATGCAGGAAGAAAGCCGGCCAGATCGTCCCGAACTCCAGACTCAGATAGCAGACGAGAAGCCCGAACGGAATCGCCGCGATCGCCTCGGAGAGGCCTTTGGGGACGTGGACCGCGACGTAGAGCAGCGTGTTGACCGACAGTGCCACCACTACGCCGTAGGGCAGGAGCGCGTGCAGCAGGAATCCGCGGAACATGAGCTCGTAGGCGAACAGGTAGGCGGCCCAGCCGAGCGCGTTGACCGCGACGTGGTGGGGCAACCACGATTCGATCCGCATCTGGGGGTACATCCCGATCAGTTTGTTGCGCCCCGGGTTGATACGGATGACCACGACAACGACGACCGAGAGACCCGCAGTGATAGCCGCGTGCCCGGTATCCCAGACGAGAACGAGACCGTAGTCGGCGAGCGATCGCGGTCCGAACGCCGAGAGCAGAATCGCCGGCACGATCCCGAAACCGAGAACCATCAGCGCGCGGTAGAAGAGGTTACGGAGCGTTTCCGAGCGGTCGTGCTCGTAGCGTGCGGCGAACCACGCACGAACGCGCGCGCTATGGAACACCGAGTAGTAGGCCGCGTAACCAATCGCGAAGGTCGCGGAGACGATGACGATTTCGAGCTCGGCCGGGGAGATCTGCTGCACGGGCTTCCTCGGCGCGAGTATAGCGCCGATCTTTCGAGCTGTCACGCGCAGGGCGTCGACGCGTCGACGGCAGAAATCTTTGCGAAAAGGCTTGACGTGCCTTTATGACCATGATAATATAACCATAGTCGCACAGTGGAGCGTGCGCGGGGTCCGAACTGGGAGGCAGCTGCATGCAGATGGCCGCGGGCAGATTCAAGGCGCAATGTCTGCAGCTGATGGACCTCGTGCACGACACCCACCAGAAGGTGGTGATCACGAAGCACGGCCGACCGGTCGCGCAACTCGTTGCCGTAGAGCAGCGGAAGCCTCGACCGGTCTTCGGCCGTCTGCGGGGCAGGATCGAATCGTTCTCGGATCTCATCGGACCGATTCCGCAGGCGTGGACGGGAGGCCGTCGGGACGGCAGTGGCGAGTCAACCGACGCTGAACCTACTTGATACGCACGCCTGGCTCTGGCTGATGGAGGGCGACGCGCGGCTGGACGACCGACTCGTGGCGGATCTGGAAGACGCCGCGTCGAACGGTTCGCTCTTCGTCGCGACGCTCTCGCTCTGGGAGGTCGCGGCGCTCGAATCGATCGGGCGCGTGCGCTTCGCGGTCCCGGTGGAGACCTGGCTGCACGAGGCGCTGGAAACCCCCGGGCTGAATCTCCTGGAGATCGATGCGAGAGTCGCCGCAGAGAGCGCGCGGCTGCCCGGCGGCTTCGCCGGCGATCCGGTGGATCGGCTGCTCGTCGCGGCCGCACGGACGCACAGCGGCCGGCTCTACACCGCCGACCGCATGATTCTTGCCTACGCCTCGGAGGGGTACGTCGACGCCGTCGCCGTGACCTCCGCGTCAGCCTGATTCCACGTGGACGGTGGCCTCGCGATGCGTCTGGAAGTAGCCGACCAGCTCCTCTCGGATCGTCGGGTAGTCGCGGGTCTGCGCGAGTCGAGCGGCGGTCGAATGGCCGAACCTTGCGTTCCCGAGCAGGTAGGGGACGAATCGCCGTGCCCTCGTCGGCCAGAAGTCTCGCGGCTGAAACGCTTCCAGGAGCTCGAAGAAACGCGTCGCGGTCCGGAGGAGATCGACGCGGTACTCGCCGGATCGGCCGTGCGCCGCGCGGGTGAGGTAGTCGAAGATCCAGGGCGCGCGAGCCGCCGCACGCCCGATCATCACGGGGCCGCCTCCGGCGAGCCGTACGCGCGCGCCGAGCGTTTCGCGGCCGGTGACGCCCCCGTTTCCGATCACCGGTATTCGCAGTCGGTCGCGGAGTAGGGCGATGTACGACCACCGTGCCGCACGCCCCGCGCCGTCGCGACGGCGTTTCGGGTGCAGCGTGATGAAGTCGGCCCCGGCCGATTGCACGCCCAGCGCAAAGTCTGCGAGCGACTCCGGATCGTCGGAGTCGCCAATCCTCAGCTTCGCCGAAAGACTCATTCCGTCGGTGACCCGACGAATCGCCGCGATCGTCTCCGCGGCGCGAGCGGCATCCTGCATCCAGGCGACTCCGCCGCCCTTCCGCACGATGTGCGGCGCCGAACAACCCATATTGACGTCGACGCCGGCTGCGCCGGTGTCGGCGAGCAGTCGGGCCGCCTCGACGAGGCTCTCGGGCCCGTAGCCGACGAGCTGGAAGACGAGGCGATCGGGGTCCGGATCCGTGAAGAGGTAGTACCGCTCGTAGGGGGACCTGTTCGTCAGCGCCTCGGCGCTGATCATCTCGGAGAAGTAGAGGTCACACCCGCCGAACTCTCCGATCAGGGTTCGAAAGCCCGCGTGCGTCAGCGTCGCCATAGGAGCGAGGACGAGCGTGGGCGGGCCGCCGGGGCGTTCGCGGAGAAGCGATGCGATCCGCTCTCGTGGAGACCGGGGAGTACCGCTCACGATTCCTCGAGCAGCTCTGCGTAGCGCGCGACGGGTCGCTCGAGCTCGGCGAGAATGGTGTCCATCGCCATAGTATAGTACGCTCGTCGCGTGACGGACACAACGGGAACTACCAAGCGCGCGGTGCTCACCGTCGACGACGCCCCTTCTCGCGACTGGCCGACGAAGCTGGAGATGCTTGCCGGGCTCGGCGTGCGCGCGGTCTTCTTCTGCACCGGGCGCGATCTCGATCGGCGTCCTGCGTTCGCCGCCGGCGCGCTCGACGCCGGCCACATCCTGGGCAACCATGGCTGGTCCCACCCGGCGTTCAGCGAGTTGCCTCTCGACGAGTGCGAGCGCGAGATCGACGCAACGCACCGACTGCTCGAGCGCCTGCACGCGGAGGCGGGGCGGCCGTTTGCACCTCGCTGCTTCCGCTTCCCCTACGGCGACAAGGGCGCGCTCACCGGTCCGGACAACGAGACGAAACCGACCCCGGAGGGGGCGGCGAGGAAGGCGTTGGTGCAGAAGATGCTTCGCGACCGTGGGTACACGCAGCCGGCCTTCCGCGGCATCACCTATCGCTGGTTCCGCGAACGGGGTCTGCTCGACGATATCGACTGGTACTGGACCTACGACACGATGGACTGGTCGACGACGGCGTCGGAGCCGATGTTCGGCATGCGAAGGCCTGAGGACGTCTTTCGCCGGCTGGACGAGGACGTCCCGGAGGGGGGCCGTGGCCTGAACGATCGCCGCTCGGACGAGATCGTCCTGATCCACGATCAGGTGGAGACGACCGCGATGTTCGAGCGCGTGGTGCGGCGGATTCGGGAAAAGGGGATCGAACTCTACCTTCCTGGCGCCGGGGAGGACTCTTCGGTCTGACTCTGCGCGCCATTTGACCGACTCTGTGTCTTTTCCTACACTCTAAGCTCGCCGATTTTCGGGATGGTTTCCACAGGAGGAAGTTTTGTACAAGCCGGTAGATCCGCGGGTTGATTTCCCGAAGATGGAGGAAGGAATCCTCTCCTTCTGGGAAGCCAACGAGATCTTCAGGAAATCGATCGCCCAGCGCGAGGGCAACGACGAGTACGTCTTCTACGACGGCCCTCCGTTTGCGACCGGTCTGCCCCACTACGGACACATCCTCGCCGGCACGATCAAGGACATCATCCCGCGCTATCAGTCGATGAAGGGAAAGAAGGTCGAGCGCCGCTTCGGCTGGGACTGCCACGGCCTTCCCGTCGAGTACGAGATGGAGAAGGAGCTCGGAATCTCGGGCAAGACCGAGATCGAGGAGTACGGCGTCGCGGAGTTCAACGAAGCGTGCCGCTCGATCGTCCTCCGCTACACCGAGGAGTGGCGCGACGTCGTCACGCGCATGGGCCGCTGGGTCGACTTCGACAACGACTACAAGACGATGGACCTGGACTACATGGAGACCATCTGGTGGGTCTTCAAGCAGCTCTGGGAATCCGGCTACGTCTACGAGGGCTACTACATCCTTCCCTACAGCCCCGCGCTCGCCACCCCGCTCTCCAATTTCGAGGTCAACCTGGGGGGATATCACGAGGTGACCGACCCGGCGGTTACCGTGCGCTTCGAGCTCGCCGACGAGCCGGGCACCTTCATCCTCGCGTGGACGACGACGCCGTGGACGCTGCCGAGCAATCTGGGGCTCGCGCTCGGCCCCGAGGTCGAGTACGTGAAGGTCGCCGACGGAGACGACCGGTACATCCTCGCGAAGGAACGACTGGACGCGTACTACAAGGAGGAGGGCGAGTACGATATCGTCTGGACCAAGCGGGGCGACCAGCTCGCCGGGCTGCACTACAAGCCGCTCTTCTCGTACTTCGCTCACCTCGACGACAAGGGCGCCTTCCGCACGCACGTCGCCGACTACGTGACGACCGAAGACGGCACCGGCATCGTCCATATCGCGCCGGGCTTCGGCGAGGACGACTACAACGTCTTGAAGGAAACCGAGCTGCCGGTACCCGTGCCCATCGACGCGGAGTGCACGTTCACCTCCGAGGTCTCCGAGTTCGAAGGCCTCTTCGTGAAGGACGCGGACAAGCCGATCATCGCGCGGCTTCGCGAGGACGGCTCGCTCGTCAAGCGCGAGAACTACGTCCACCCGTATCCCTTCTGTTACCGCACGAACAAGCCGCTCATCTACCGCGCGGTGTCGAGCTGGTTCGTCGACATCGAGAAGATCAAGAAGTCGATGCTCGAGGCGAACAATCTGATCAACTGGGTGCCCGAGCACCTGAAGGGCGGCCGTTTCGGGAAGTGGCTCGAGGGCGCGCGCGACTGGGCTATCAGTCGCAACCGCTACTGGGGCAACCCCATCCCGGTCTGGAAGTGCGACGGGTCGGATCACGTCGAGTGTATCGGCAGCCGCGAAGAGCTGGAGGCGAAGTCGGGCCGAAAGGTCGACGATCTGCACAAGCACTACGTGGACGAGATCACCTGGCCGAGCCCGGACGGGAAGGGCACGATGCGTCGTGTCGGGGAGGTGCTCGACTGCTGGTTCGAGTCCGGGGCCATGCCGTACGCGCAGAACCACTATCCCTTCGAACACAAGCAGTGGTTCGAGGAGCACTATCCTGCCGATTTCATCGCCGAGGGGCTCGACCAGACCCGCGGCTGGTTCTACACGCTCACCGTGCTCGCCGCCGCGCTCTTCGACAAGCCCGCCTTCGAGAACGTAATCGTCAACGGGATCGTGCTCGCGCCGGACGGCAAGAAGATGTCCAAGTCCTTGCGCAACTACACGCCGCCGATGGACGTGATGAACGAGTTCGGCTCCGACGCGCTGCGGCTCTCGCTCATGTACTCCACCGTCGTGAAGGCCGAAGACCTCAAGTACTCCGACGACACTGTCCGCGACGTGCTCAAGAGCATCATCATCCCGCTCTGGAACGCGTACAGCTTCTTCGTCACCTACGCGAACATCGACGGCGCGACGCCCGCGGCGCCGCCGGCGGCACCGGGCAACCCGCTCGACCGCTGGATACTCAGCGAAGCCGAGCGGCTTGTCGAGGAGGTGACCGCGCAACTGGAGTCGTACGACCTGCAGCGTGCGATCGACCCCATCGTCAACTTCATCGATCTCTTGAACAACTGGTACATCCGCCGCAGCCGCCGCCGCTTCTGGCGCAGCGAGAACGATGTGGACAAGGCGGAAGCGTACGCGAGCCTGCACAGCGTGCTCGTGAAGCTCGTGACCGTCGCCGCGCCGATCATCCCCTTCGTCACCGAGGAGATCTATCAGAACCTGCGCGACGCCGCCGGCGCGGAGAGCGTGCACCTGCTCGACTACCCGCTGGCCGATCGGTCGAAACGCGATTTCGAGCTCGAGGAGAAGATGGCGGTCACGCGGCAGGCGGTCAGCATGGGACGCGCCATCCGCAGCATGCACAACCTGAAGATCCGCCAGCCGCTGAAGGCGATCCACCTCGTGACCCGCGAGAGCAACGAGAAGCGGATCCTCATCGAGATGGAGGACATCGTGCGCGAGGAGCTCAACGTCAAGGACGTCGTGTTCCGCGAGAACGAGGAAGAGCTCGTCGAGTACTCGGCGAAGGCGAACTTCCGAAAGCTCGGCAAGGAGCTGGGCAAGGACATGCGCGAGGCGGCGCAGAAGATCGAGGAGCTCTCCGGGCGTGAGATCCAGGGACTGCTCGAGGGAACCACGCTCAGCCTCGACGTCGGGGGACGCACGCTCGACCTCACCGAGGACGACGTCATCATCCAGCGCACCGAGCGCGAGAACTTGCGCGTGCTTAACGAAGACTCGCTCACCGTCGCGCTCGACCCGGAGATCACCGAGGAGCTGCGCCAGGAAGGAATCGTCCGCGACCTCATTCGACAGATCCAGAACCTCCGCAAGGAGTCGGGGCTGGAGGTGTCGGACCGGATCCGGCTCGCCATTGCCGGCCCGGATGAGATCCGCGAGGCGGTCGAGAACAACGAAGAGTACCTGATGGGCGAGACCCTCGCGGTTTCGATCGACTGGACCGATGGCGACAGCGGTACCGCCGGAGAGACCGCCGGAAGCACCGCAATCGCCCTGGGCGACCTCGCGTGCAGCGTGCGCGTGGAGAAGGCGGGCTGAGCGTGCCGGCGCCGACTCGTGCAGC